>JBKSNA010000019.1:0-12958 GCA_046882085.1 Clostridia bacterium | reverse complement strand
TCCAAGTTTCATGATTTTCATCTACCGCTATTGAAGTAGTATCTATCACATACGACATATCTGCATATTCGCTATTCTTCGTATCAAATACTTCAAACTTTACTCGCGGATCGAAGAATACTGGTTCAATTACCAAATCATCAACAACTGCAACTGTGGTATATCCAAACTCCGCAGAACTAAATCCATCTTCCTTTAATCTATAATGTGATGATTTGGATAAATATTGAGCCAAATATGTACCATCTGCGGTCAAATAAGTTATATAATATTTATCATTCATCTGAGTTATTTCTCGAGTAATGTATATAGTACCATTTGTATTTCTAGATACTTTGATAGGATTTGTAGTAGTTTCCGCCGCATAAGACTTGGAATCTCTATATTCACTATCTAAATAAGATAGATTAGTGTATGGTATTCCTGAGCTATTAGTATAGAATTCATATAAATATGCCTGATCACTAAGATTAAACGTAATCTCAATTACTTGTCCAAAATCTGGGCAGACACTACCTGATCCTGCAATATATCCATCTGAGTAAATACCACTTTCCGTATAAAGTCCATGATAGTCTATATAACCCTTATATGATTCTGGAATAGTGTAAACAAATTCATATCTGTAATCCATCAACATTTGAAAGTTTTCATTATATTCTGACCACTCATAATACAACGTACATGACAGCAACTGACCAGCCGTTTCCTCTAATTTATAACAAATGTAATTGCCAGTATGAACAATTATTTGATTAGAATCTAGTTCGTATGTATACATACCCTCTGTTATCGCCACACAATATCCTTGAGGAACTATTGTAACAGAATTATCAATCATCACCGATTCAAATGTGGCAGTTACAGACTCTCCTGTAGTACCGCCTACATATTTAATAGTCGGAGAAATAATGAATGTAGCATCATAACAATAATTAAAACTTAGAGTTTCATAATAAAATTGATATGTTGAATTCCAATTCCTTAAACCAACATTCTCTAAAGTGCAACCATCACTCCATTTATATCTTACCAAGTATTGATCTATAAATCCCCAATGATAAGAACTAATACTGTAAACGATTTCTTTATTACTATAGTTTACAGTGGCTGTAATGCTTGTACTTACCCATGTATTTAGAGCAATTGGTAATAGTATATCATCAGTAATCCAATAACCAAAGTCATTTTCATTGACCCACTTTTCTTGTCCAGATGACCACACCTCTCTAGTTACATAATCATAGCCATTACCATTACTTGCATACACAGCGCTCGCATAAAGATCTAAACTACAAGGATATGTGTATGGTTTGATATATCCATCTTGGGTCACTTTAAGACTAGAAGTCCCCGATCCATCGCCTGGAAGAGTATAATCCCATTGTCCAATCGCATTATAATAAAAGTGATCTAACACATAAGGAACACTATATATTACTTCATAATAAGCACCAGATGCATCAAAGAATGAATATTTACCATTATCCGCGGATATTTCTTCGCTATATTTAATCTCAAAAGAATAAGAATCAGACTGATAATATGATGATGAAAATAATGGCAAACTACCCTGAACATACTCACCATTATATACACTAAATGTAATATAATCATCTCCATACAATGCCGGATGAGAATCCCCATATATATTTAAGAATGTAACATTATATATTGCCGTCCCAAACTCTGCTCGCCATTCATTGCCTGTATTTACCCACTGATTAAACCCTTTGTCTGAACTCTTTGCCTTTGCCTCAATATCTATTCCTACAGATTTTAGCATATTTCCTTCAGAATACAAGTTATATTTATTTTCCGTAGGATATCTCAATGTAAACGATGTAGCAGAAGAATATATCAATGTATCTCCGAGGGTAAGTGTCAAATATCCATCAGTTGGACTAGTTCTTATTGTATATTTCTTAAATGTTAAGAACTGTACTAAGCATGGCTCTTCTACAGAACTTATTCCACTAAGATACCAAAGTTTTGAACCCAAATCATCATCTGAAGTAACTTCATTCGCTATATATCCATTGTATGTAGATAAAAAACTATCACGTGCAGATGTAGCATTTTGATCAAAATCATAAATATCGCTAGAAGTACTAGGAAAAGATAAATCTATATAAGGCATAGTAGTACTGTTACTATAGTTTGACTTGTACCAACTAGTTGTTTGATACAAGTCCCATGAATTTAACGTATTCTTACTAGCGTAATATATTGATATTTTATCATTTTTATAATTTTCTATATCGCAAAATCTACTACCTTCTACATAACCACCCAAAACACAACCATTCATTATCAACATGTGAGTTGTATATTTATAGACATAGTAGTTCATATCATATGAAGCATAATCAAATCTTACGAGATCAGGTCCAAGTCTAGATCCCGTACTGATCGCATTCCAAAAATATCTAACAAGAACATTGTATAGACCCGGACTTGAATGATTACTACCCCCTTCGCCCCAATCTATACCATAATTCGACTCGAATATATCATCATTAGTGAAAGCTTCTCTCTTATCCATACACACTCCCACTGTAGGAGAAGTGTAAACATCTTCTTTGTCTGTACTTTCTATTTCACAGTTTTCTATTGCACAGTTTTGTATACTACTTGCAATAGCACTCATCTGTCCTGCAATTATTCCTAGACCAACATTCACATCTGAGTCATATGTATGTGTATTCTTAACAATACATTCATTCATTCTGAGGTTTTTGATAGTACACAATCCTAATCTAGCAAATAATCCAACATACATATAATCTTCATCTGTATCGAAGGATGTAATTACTAAATTACTTATAGTCTTACTATTCCCATCAAAAGTACCCGCAAATCTCTCCAAATAATAATCATTCCAACCAGAATCTTCACAACCTATAGGTAACATAGAGTAACCACCCATATCTATGTCAGCTGTTAGTATTATAGTTTTACCATTCCAATCATACATAGGCAACCCATCCCATGTTGCCTCTTGCGATGTATCTACAAAGCCCTTAAATCCGTCTGCAGTACCAATATAAAATGTATTATTGTCATTATAATCATCTTCTTCTATCGCTGTAGCAGAAGTAAATGTATATGTACCAGCCGCTTCAGGTTTGTCATTAAGACTAATTACCGACTGAAAAATACCGAGCGAAAATACCGCCACCATTGCTATAGCCAATATTACTATCGTGCCAAATAGAAACTTTTTCTTCGGCATAATTCTCCCTTTGATTATCTTTTGTATATTTTATAAATTTATTATATTCTAAAACATGTCATCCTGAGGAGCGTAGCGACGTGAAATTCTACAACGGAAATCTAGTCAGACTAAGTGTAGATTGCCTCGGATCGCTAGCAATCCTCGCGATGACAATGTCGAAAGATCATCTCTATTGCATTGGAGCCGTCGGTATAGTAGTTCTTGCGAATACGACGCTTAGCGAAACCCAATTTCTCATACAATAAGTATGCTGTAATATTTCTCTCACTAACTTCTAGACTGAGTGTGTCTATGCCTTTAGATAGTGCATATTCTTTAGTTTTTTCAATTAACTTAGTAGCAAGTCCAAGATTTCTATATTCTTTATCCACTGCCACACTCATAATATTTATTTCATCAGTCATCTCCAGTAAAATAAATCCTACGATTTTTTCATTAAACGAAATAACAAACGAATGATAATTATTATCACTAATAATCTTCTCAATTTCACCACGAGATATAGGATTATTGGTAATATTTTCATTTTCTAGCAATTCAATACCATCTAAGTCATCAGGTATAGCATCTTTAACTACTATATTACCTTTTTTTAACTTCTCATTCTCCGCCTGAGATAATTGATAATATATTGGAATCAACTTATCATCACCACTCTTATCAAGACATTCTAATAGTTTCTCAGCATTTGGCTTTACTAGTAATACATTTAGATTCTCATCATCACTAAACATACCTACTTTGTTATCGCCTGCTATATTTTTCAATTCTTCTAAGGACAAATTCCTTTCATATTTATAAACTATACCATTGATTAGTCTCGCCACAAAATAACTATCTCTACTACCCTTAATAGCTACCACCGATACATTGTCATCTTTATCACTTGCTATTGAGAATAAATAGTCAAGATTATTAATCCCGCGTGCGTCTACCTTTAATACATCTCTAAACGCCTTAATAGTAGCAATGCCAACTCTAATACCAGTAAACGATCCCGGTCCCACCACCACACCAAACTGATCTATATCTTTGATATCCAACTTATGTTCATTTACTATTTCGTCAATCATAGGTAAAAGCGACTCATTATGTCTTGACTTAGTTTCGCCAATTCGTGAAAAAACTTGGTCGTCTATAGATAATACGACCAATAAACTATCATTTGCTGTGTCTATAATTATTTTATTCATTTATTATCTCTATCTCTCTAGTATTTTCATCTATTAGTCTAATATTTACAACAATTCTCCGATCGGGTAATAATGGAGCAATATTCTCGCTCCATTCTATTAATATCACACTATTCTTATCATCTAGTACTTCATCAAAACCTGCCTCTATCGCCTCATCTGTTGATATCCTATATGTGTCGAAATGGTGGAATACAATATCTCCTTTGTACGTTTTAAGTATCGAAAATGTAGGACTATTGATAATATCTGTAACGCCCCTACTTTGTAATACAAAACGAGTGAAAGTAGTCTTCCCCGCGCCTAGATCTCCATTCAAGAGAATCACATCTCCAACATTAAGAGTTTTAGCGAACTCTTCTGCTATTCTTCTAGTATCTTCTTCTGAGCATGCAATATATATCATTAACAAATCACCTTAGTAATAATTTTAGCTGGTTTAATCTTAGTTTGAGTTACTCTCACGCAACCAACGATAGCGTTCTTATATTTTTCCAATTCTTCCTTGTTTTTATAATAGAAAGACACAATAATATCACCCGGACGAATATAATCACCGATCTTAACACGCAAGACAACACCAATATTGCTATCATGCGACTCAGCACATAATCTTCTCACCAATTCACCAAGCATCAATGAATCAATAGATCCAACATATCCTTCTTTATCACAAACAAAATTAATAGAATGATATGGCTGGAACAATTTAGCATCACTTACCACTTTAGCATCACCCCCCTGAGCCTTAACGATCTCCAAGAGTCTATTATACGCATAGCCATTATCTAACGCACTATCAATAAGTTCTTTAGTATCCTTTCTCTTTAGTTTAGGATTAGCGAGCATAATCATCTCTGTAGCGAACTCTGTAGTAACATCTCTAAGCAAACATTTCTTACCTTGCAATACATTTAGAGCGTCTACGACTTCTACTGAGTTACCTATACCTTCGCCAATAGTCTGTACAGTACTAGTAACAAAAATCACAGATTTTACTCCGCATTTTTTGAATATGTATTTTAGCGTATCCGCTAGTTTCATTGCAAGATTATAATTCTTAACAATAGATGCGTCTCCATATTTCACATCTACCAAAACAATTTTAGCACCACTTGCTAGTTTCTTGCTGGCAATAGATGCAGCCAATAGATTAATATCATCTTCAATATTACAATCTTCACGAATGTCATATAGTATTCTATCTGCAGGACACATGTCTCCCTTGTGCGACAAAATACATGCATTAGTAGTTTCTAACGCTCTGCGGATTTCGTCATCGCTAAGCTGTGTACTGAAGTTAGGAATAGCACCAAATCTATCCGCACTACCATTAGTAAATACGAATGACCTAGCTGTATTCTTAATAATCTTGTAACCAAGACTCGCGAGCAATGGAATCAAAACCACACTACTAGCATCACCAATACCACCTGTAGAATGTTTCTCCATTATTAGTTGGTTGTATTTCAATACTTTACCACTATCTCGAATTGCTAGAGTTAGATAATACACTTCCTTCTTAGACATACCGAAAGAATTTAGTGCTACAAAAAATTTCATAGACTCTCTACACTTACCATTCTTCAATAGATAGTCCACTACTTCATAATACTCCTGTAGAGTCAACTCTTGAGCACGAGCCTTCTTCATGATTAAATTTCCTAACATAACATTACCCCTTTGTATTACAATAATTTTAGTAAATCTCTTATCCATTTGTCAAACAAAAACAGCGAAAAATTAATTTTTATAAAAAATTATATTTATATAATAAATAGTGATCTTGAATAACTAAAATTTTTTAGGCAAATATCTTAATATGTCAAAGTTTAGGATCATCAATCTAATCGATAAATTATTCATTTCGATTACTACATTTTTAATCATTTTTGCTTGGATCAATTTCTATATCCGCTCATTGTGGACTAGTTTTATTTTTAGTCTAATATTTTCCGCATCAATCTTATTTTTATTGAATTATCTCATCAACAAAAAACGAACTAAAACAAATCAAAAAAAAGAAAATATCGCTAAAATCAACGATAATTTCTTATACTTTTTTCTAACACCATATGAAGAGAAATTAAAACTACTTCATTCTATTTTATCTATTGACTATTCATCTAATCTAAAACACAATATGCTAACTTATACTAAAGATAATCAAAAACACCTTCTAATTGTTTCAAAAAATTTTAACAAACTCACTAATTCAGATACTCTAGAATTAATTCAAGAATATCGAGATCTTGACTGTGAGGTAATCGACATAATATGTTCTGAATTTGAATCAAATATCAATACGAAAATCTTCAAAAATAAAGAAATAAATTTGATAAACAAAACTAAACTCTATAATGATTTTTTTGAAAAATATAATACATTTCCAACTAGCGAGAATATTGATAAAAATGTGAACAAATTAACTCTTAAATCTATTCTAAAAAATTTCTTTTTACCGCAAAAAGCTAAGTCATATTTTTTCTGCGGGCTATTATTGATATTTAGCAGTCTAATCATTCCTTACAATGCCTACTATATCATCGTTGGTAGTATGTTATTAACATTCAGCCTGATATGCAAACTGCGAACTAAGTTTGATATTTAATCTTTTTCAGCACCCTTACCAATCTATCTATCTCTTCTACTGAATTATTAAAATCAATAGATACTCTTACCGCCCCTGAATCTAAAGTACCCAAATACTCATGCACTAGCGGAGCACAATGCAATCCACTTCTAACACAAATACTTTCGTCATTAAGTAGGTTTGCGATTGTGGCAGAATCATAACCATCTACATTGAAAGTAACAATGTTTGAAGTAGTTACTTTTGAGTAAATTTTTAAAAAATCTAAGTTTTTTAATGAAAAATACAAATATTTGCTTAATTTTTCTTCTTTTTTTATGATATTTTCAAAATTTTTAGACAAATACTCCACACCTGCACCAATCGACAAAATCGCAATAGTAGGTAAAGTACCGCTCTCAAATCCTTCTATCGTATCAACAGGTTGGATCAAATTAGCGCTATCTGTGCCCGTGCCACCAAACAAGATCGGATCAAGTCTTGCACTGTCACGAACAATAAGACCACCTACTCCCGCAATACCCAACAATCCTTTATGCCCAGCGAATGAAAACATATCCACATTAGACTTATTTAGATCAATCTTAATGTGCCCACTAGATTGAGCGCCATCTACAAGATACAACACTCCTCGATCTTTACATATCCTACCTACCGAGTCAATGTCGCACGTATCCCCTGTTACATTTGATACATGTGTCGTGATTACTAAGCGAGTATTCTCACGTATTTCATTCTTAATTTTATCAGCCATTTCTCGCATCTCACCACGAATAATTGTTACCTCTACACCTTTAGTCTTTAGCTTCTCAAGTGGACGAAGCACCGAGTTGTGTTCATAACAAGTAGTGATCACATGATCACCCGTTTTTAAGCTACCTAATATCGCCAAATTAAGTGCCTCAGTACAATTTTTTGTAAATATTACATTGTATCCATCAGCTTTAAAAAATTCTTTTATCTTTTCTCTTACTTCATATACCTTTTCAGCCACGCGTTGGGACAAAATATGACCGCTCCTGCCGGGATTAGCGGTATAGTTATTTATAGCATTTGTAATTGTCTTTTTAACAATATCCGGCTTATAAAATGAAGTCGCTGAATTATCAAAATATATCATACTTTAGCATATGCAGATTAATAAAATTTTGTTTAATTCACAATAAATATCCAGATCTAATATTATGAACTAGGAAGACAATATGAAATACTTACTCATCTCATTCAAGTCTAGAAATTCTATAATGAAATTTTCTAAAACATTATCCAATCGTGGAATACCTAATAACACAATTAACACACCAAAGACCATCGGATCCACCTGCACATTAAGTATTAAAGCAGATTTTCAATATTATAATCAAATATTAAGCCTATTAAAACTGCTAAAGATTGAAGGGTTTTTAGGTTTATTTATGATAGAAAAGACCGGCTTAGTAGAACAAACTCAAAGATTGTATTGACTATTACAAAATTTTTTGTTATAATTATAGTATGACTAAAATTAATCAAGTGATCAGCTATCTAAACAATCTGTATCCAGATCCAAAATGCGCACTTGATTTTTCATCATCATATGAACTTTTAGTAGCAGTAATCTTGTCTGCTCAATGCACAGATAAGCGCGTAAACATTGTAACGAAAGAATTATTCAAAGTGGCCAACACTCCAGAATCAATGCTAAACCTAGGCGAAGATAGACTAAAAGAATATATTCGTTCATGCGGATTCTACAATAGCAAATCTAAAGCAATAATATCCGCTAGTCAAGATATTATTCTACACCATAACGGACAAGTTCCTAGCGACCTAACTAGCCTTACAGCACTACGCGGTGTAGGCAGAAAAACTGCAAATGTTGTAATATCTGTAGCATTTGGTGGACAAACTATTGCTGTAGACACACATGTTCATAGAATATCTAAAAGATTAGGTCTCACTACTAAATCATCTACTCCGAACAAATGTGAGTTAGACTTAATGAAACTTGTGCCTCACGATCTAGGATCAAAATTTCATCATCAAATGATCTGGTTCGGTAGAAATATATGCAATGCAAGACAACCGAAGTGTGAGCAATGTGAATTAAAAAAAATATGTAAATACTACAAAGAAAAAGGATAAATATGTATTTAGACAAAGTAACAATATCTATAAAATCAGGAAATGGCGGAAGCGGTAAGGTAAGCTTTCACACCGAGAAATTCGTAGAAAAAGGCGGACCAGATGGTGGTGATGGTGGCAATGGCGGTTCTGTATTTTTCGTAGCAGACAAATCCAAGAACACACTTATCGACTTCCAATTTGTGAAAAAGTTTGAAGCAGAAAATGGCGAATCAGGACATGGCAAACTTCAACATGGTAAGAATGGTAAAGACATCTACATCAAAGTACCTTGCGGTACAGTGATAAAAGATCGAGCGACAGATCAAGTGCTCGCCGATATGTATGAAGATGGATATACCTATTGTGCTCTAAAAGGCGGACGTGGCGGTAAAGGAAATAATTTCTTCAAATCTCCTACCCGTCAATCTCCTAGATTTAGCCAACTCGGTGAAACTACAGAATGGTACAAAGTAACTCTTGAATTGAAGACCATAGCAGATGTCGCACTAGTAGGAAAACCTAATGTAGGAAAATCTACTCTTCTTAGCGTCATCACAAATGCTAAGCCAAAGATTGCTGACTATGAATTTACCACTCTTCACCCAAATCTAGGGGTGGTGAAAATATACGACGATAGTTTCGTAGTAGCAGACATCCCAGGACTCATCGATGGTGCGAGCGAAGGAGCTGGTCTTGGTCATGAATTCTTAGCACATATTGAGCGTACTAGATTAGTAGTGCACGTAATAGATGCTAGCGAATTTTATGGCAACGACATTGTTAAAGATTATTTAACCATCAATAAAGAACTCAAAAAATACAATGAGAGATTATCTACTCTTCCTCAGATTGTCGTATTCACCAAGACCGATATTATCGAAGATCTAGACGAGAGAATCAACCGATTCAGAGCGAATATATCCGATGACGTTGAAATTATTCCTATTAGTTCTATTACTAGAAAAAATGTGGACGAATTAGTAAAGAAGGTATACCAAAAACTTATCACTCTACCTAAGAGTGAACCAATCCCTGTAGAGCAAATCGAATTGGAGAAAAAAGATACCACTTCTGTAAAGATTGATAAATTATCTGAAGGTGTATACGAATTGTCTGGAGGATACTTAAACAACCTACAACGAGGCATCGTATTTAACGATTCTAGATCTCTTGCTTACTTCCAACTTCGACTTGAGAAAGATGGAATCATGGACAAGCTAAAAGAAGCAGGCGTACAAGATGGAGACACCGTCGTATTTGGTAGTCTAGAATATGAAATTTATTTTTAGGAGATATTATGATAGATAAGAAAACACGAATCAAACTTCGCAGTATTGCTACCGGTATCAAGTCCACCCTTTGGGTTGGCAAAGATGGCTTTACTGAAAATGTATTAAAACAGATCGAAGAAGAGTTATTCAATCACGAATTAGTCAAGATCACTATACAAGAAACATTGGAGTTTCCTACCGAATTTGAACTAACTGAAATCGCAGTAAAACTTGGCGCTGAAGTAGTTACTACTATTGGTAGAAAAATCGTATTATACAAACATAGTGAGAAGAAAAATATTAAGCATGTACTTGCTTAATATTTTTTATTGTGCTAACAACAAACTATATTTTCAAGCGATAGCGAAGAAAATTAGTTTATTTCACTACTTTAAACTAAGAATAAAAATTTTCATTTTTTCAATTTTTACTTAAAAATAACGATATTTTTATAGTTTTTTTGATTTTACTCTACTTTTGTATAATTTTTTATTTGCAGATCTGATTTTTTAATATGTTCGCGTGATGTCTTTTTTTCGTTTTTAGCGAAAATTTTCATTACACTTTTCACCATATCTGGATTGGATAAAATCGTGGATATAATCCCTTGTAATCCATTCCCCGATCCTACACCTTGGAGTATCTTACTAAGTCCAGACATTTCCCCGCCAAAAGATCCTAAGATTGGAACTAGAGATTTAATATCAAACCCATTATTTTTCTCTTTTGGTTTTTCCTTATGTACACAATCGCATTCCCCTTTCTTGAATCCATTATTCAGGTAATAATTAGGCATACTCTCATAGGGCTCTTGGAATAATATTTTGCTTGGCGACTTCTCTTTTTTTTCAACTCTCTGAATATATGCATTCGGCTCTACAAACAACGCGTTTCTACGATCTTCCATAATTATACTTATGATAATTATTGAATATTGACACTTATTCTGTAACCTTATCATAAATAATACAGAGGTAAATATGCCAAGAGATTTTAAAAATTTCGCTAAAGAAAATGAAAAAACACAAAAAACTTCTGATAAGACTCACGAATACGAAGAAATTCTCAACAAATACAAAAATATGAATCAATCCGATCTCATGTCTAATCTTATGAACGAGGCAACTAAACTAAAAAAAGAAGGAAAATTAGACTCTAATTCTCTAAGTAATCTAAAATCAACACTAGCCCCCTTCTTAAACAGCGAACAACAAACCATGCTAAACAATCTAATAAATACAATCAATGATCAAGAATAAAATAAGTCCTAACTTATTGAATGTAAATATTCTATCTTCGCAATCTTCACACGAAATTCTAGTAGATTGCGATAATTTTTATTTGGTCAAAAAGTTTTTAGATACCAATAAATACAGTTATCAGCCATATAGATTCATAAACTCATTTTTGATGAAAGCCGATATTGATGATATTAACATCTTATCCAACTTATCTCAGGTAAACTATATCCATGCCAATAATCAAGTCTTATCTCATAGTCTTAACCAAGATTTTATGCATTTAGATAGACTCACAGAAGGCAAATTCTTTGGTCAAGGGCAGACAATTTGCATTATAGATACCGGTATTCACCCGCATTTTGATTTTGTCTTGCCTAAGAATAAGATTGTCAAATTCATAGATTTGATTAATGGTCAAAATTCTCCCTACGACGATAATGGTCATGGGACTTTTGTTAGCGGTATAGCTTGTGGTAATGGTATATTATCAAAAAACAACATTGGTTATGCAAAATTAGCAAATATTGTATCAATAAAAGCCTTGTCTGATAAAGGTAATAGCAATAGTA
The DNA here is from genome assembly GCA_046882085.1 of Clostridia bacterium. GTDB lineage: Bacteria > Bacillota > Clostridia > Christensenellales > UBA1242 > Onthoplasma. Next base: position 747 of record JBKSNA010000019.1, on the reverse strand, counting down.
ATAAAATCTTAGATGCTATGGAGTGGATATATCAAAATCACAAAAAATACAATATTGGTATCGTATGTATGAGTTTTGGAGCAGACTGCGAAGTCAATCTAGATCCATTGTCGAAAGGAGCTGAAGCATTGTGGAAAAAAGGGATAATAGTAGTCGCAGCTGCAGGCAACAGCGGACCAAATCAAAGCACAATCAAATCTCCTGGCGTCAATCCAAATATAATTACTGTCGGCGGACTAGATATTAACAATGTCGGAGTCGCTGAGTTTAGTAGTCGAGGACCAACTATCTATGGACACAAACCAGATCTTCTCGCGCCTGCGGTAGACATTATCTCCTGTAGCAATCTCCACGATCACTATACCAAAATGTCTGGCACTAGCGTAGCTACTCCTATTATCGCAGGAATATGTGCAATCATCAAATCGAAATATCCATATATGAACAATGTAGATGTGAAGAATTTCTTACTCTCACATTGTACTCCTATCTCTCACGATATAGACACCGAAGGAGCGGGATATATTAATTTTTAACTCAATCTATTTACGAATCAAAAAAAATATGATATACTATTTGCATGATAGAATTGAGAAATATAAAGATGAAATATACCGAAGACTTCTTCGTCCTATACGATTATAGTCATATATTCGACAAGTCCACCCTTCTCGTAGGAGATGACTACGTAGGTACTGGTGCCATTATTCGTTTAATAGGCAAAATTGATAAACCAATTTCGGGTGA
>JBKSNA010000018.1:0-16061 GCA_046882085.1 Clostridia bacterium | reverse complement strand
AAAAAAGTTTGCGGAATATTGGATTCATAATGGATTAATAAAGATTAATGGTCAAAAAATGAGTAAGTCTCTAAATAATAGTATTTTGTTACAAGATTTATTGAAAGAATATAACCCTGATGTTATACGTATGACTTTGTTAGGGAATAAATATAGTTCTGACATAAATATTGTAGATGGTATTTTTGATTTAACGGAAAGGACTTTATATGATATTTATAAAACATTTAACATTATTGACTTAAAATCAATAGATTTGTCCTTATCAGAAAATTTATTTGCAAATCGAATTAATGAAGAATTTACAAAAGCAATGAATAATGATTTTAATACGGCTATTGCTATAGCTAATTTGTTAGCTTACATTACTGAGTTGAAAAAGTATATACTTGTAAAAGATTTTACTTCTGCGACAATGTTAAAGAATGCTTTAATAGATACATATAAAGTGTTTGATATTTTGAATGAAGATCCCCATAAATTTATTTCTCAAGTCAAACAAAAACATTTACAGAAACAAAATATATCAGAAGAATATATTGCAAATCTTATTATTAAACGTAATAAGTACAGACAGGATAAACTATATGAAGAGGCAGATAAAATTAGAGAAGAATTAAATAATTTAAAAATCATTGTAAGAGATGGTGAAAATGGATTTACGGATTGGGATATTAAATTTTAGCATCCATGATCAAATGATTGTAAAAAGAGGTGAGCATAATGACTCTAAAGGGACATTATACTGATTACTAAACATTCAATAAACATTGTCCATCATATTGTTATGATGAATTAGGCAGATTAGCTCAATCAACAGACAATGAAGAATTAAAAAATACAATAAGAACAGTTAGAACAAGATATTTAAAAGAAATGATTAGTTCTGCTGTTAATACAACGGTTAGAGGCAATTACATTTATTGCAATACGTATGGAAAATTAAAAGAAGAAATTATTAGAAAATATTTTGTTAGATATTCTATTCAAGAAGGTTTTAATATTAAAGATATGTATGAAGAAATCTCTGACGAAACAGATAAAATATTTAGAGAAGCTTATGAAAGTGGTATGTTTAAACTGGCGGAAGATGAAGCAACGTTTAGAATTTTAAGAATGTTTGATGATATAGATCCATTAATTATCCCACACCCCAAATATGCTAGCGCAACATTTAAAGGCGATCACATAAAGAATTGTGTGCAAGAAATAGAACAACCAAACAATCCATCATGCGATGAAAACTGTTTAGGTATACGCTATTACGATTCAACTACAATGACAATACGAAACACAAATGGAAAAGATGAAGAAGATATTTTAGGTAAATAAAAGGAGTACATATGGGATTATTAGATCGTATTAGAAGAAAGAAAAAAGAAGAATTACCGCTAATTGCTAGAGTGAATCTTGTTGAATTACAAAAGCAAAGAGAAGAGAATATGACTCTAGGAGATGTTAGTATTCTAGCGAAGGCGGATTACACCAAAAGGATACCTTCTATTAGACTGTATTATGTGGCTTTTAATAAATTCAACAGATATGGTACGGGATACACATATGTTGGTCAAACATTTGGGATCTCTAGTCCATTTAGATTGCCTCGTGATATGAGTATAGAAGATGCTTGTAAGGTGGTATCATATTTATCCGAGAAGGTGGAGAAAGAGAATGATTTAGAACCAGCATCTGAGAAAAGTGTAGCAATGGTTAGTAATGTATTGACTAAGTATGGATTCGAGAGAGTCGAAAGTAAAGAACATGGACACTATCACGCAGTCAGCGAATATATTCCTTTCCATAAGGTTAGAGGAGCTTGCTTCCCAGTTTGTGAGAAGATTGATGGTGTAGTAGATTTATTTAGTGTAGGTGGAGATTTTAAATTGTTTAAGAGATCAGATTTGCACGATAGATATTTTAATTGGTTCACCGCAGGAATTTCAAACGACGAAGTAAAAGATATTTATGATCAAATAGGTATTGATTTAGATGAAGATATTTTAGGTAAATAAAAGGAATGATTATGAAGAAAGTTGACATTAGAAAAATATAGAAATAGAAAGAATAAGCAAGTTATATGAACAAGAAACAGATGAAGATGAATATGCTTCACTTATGGGTAGACGAGTTGTTATTGGAAAGAAAATTCGACGCTTTTATGAGACTGTTGAGCAGGATAAGTCTTATGGGTTATTTATAAAAAGCATGACAGGATATAAACATATATTAACGGATACTAAATATAGGATTGCTGGTAGTGCGTTTATGAACCAAGGTGAATATGTTATCAATCTAGAGAGTATAGAATTGTTTGTAAAAAAGGAAAGAGATCTAGCGATAAAGTTAATTCAAACTTATAGCTCGTACGAGATGGATTTTATTACTATCAAACAGGTTGAAGAAAAACTTAACAACAACGGCGATATAAAACAAGAAGATACTTTAAATAGATAAGGGGAAAATATGACAAATCAAGAGAAAAAAGATAAGGTGTTAAAAAATTTATCTAATATAGTAGAGATAAAAATAGAAGATTGCGAAGTATATAACGAATATTCTGTTATAGTTTTATATGAACAAGGAAGTGATATCATAGTTTGTAACGATAGTAAGGAAGTAAATAATTTATATAATTATTTGACTGAAAGATTTATTGATTATCAATCAGAGAACAATCAACAATTATGAGACTATTTAAGTAAATACCGATTTAAGACATTCGAATTAGTTTTGAGTGTCTTTTTTATCGTCTATTGTACTAGAGTAGAAATCCAAAAAGTTCTTATACATTATGCGTTCGACTATGTCGTGAGAGTGATTGAGATCTAGTAATGTGTTGGCGACTTTATTTAGATCTTCGTAATCATTAATGTCAGTCGGCAGATATTCAGTGTCTATACCGTAGAAGTCAGTACCGAAGCCGAAGTGAAAACTGCTAAACTTGCGAATCAGATAATCAAACTGCTGAGCGATATCGGTGCTAGAGATCTTGTCGTTAAAGATAAACTTTTCATATATAGTGAGACCTAAATAACCATTCGAGTTCACGATCATGGATATTTGATCATCAGTTAGGTTTCTATTGTGTGAATAGAGTGCGGCAATATTGCTATGAGAGTTGTATATCTGGCGAGTGGTGATACTGCTAAACTCATAGAAACTCTCTCTACTCATATGTGCAGTATCTACTAGTATATTATTTTCTTCTAGTTTAGATATTGTATGTCTTCCGAGATCGGTTAACCCTAGATTAGTATTCGCTCCGCCTGCGAACTTGTTAGCCTCATTCCAAGTAAGAGTTGTACTAAAAGGTTGTACATTAATTAATTCATCTAAATCAATATTGTTTTCAATAAATCCTAAGTCTTCGATAGATAAAATTATATTAATATTATATTTTTCTTTTAATTTATTTAATAGTTTTTTGTAATTTTTAATATCATTGATATTAAATCGTTTATTTGTTGTAAAAATGGCACTACTAATCAATTTAATATTATTTAACTTTTTAATATATTTTTCAATATTATTTTCATCTAAATTAGTCAAGAAATCATTATGACTATCGGATATATACATAATATTAAATATTAAAATAAATCTAGTGTTGTGCTATTAAATACGTGCAAAATGTTGAGATATATGTTATAATATTTGTATGAAATACAAGAAATATTATGATCTCATAGAAAAGCAGTCGAAGATATTTGATAAGACGCAGAATTGTAGCATCGGTCAAACATGGAAATATCATCTGTATCCCGTTATTAAGAATTCTATAATGCTCGCAGAACATTATGGAGCTGATAGAGATATAGTAGAGGTGGCGAGTATATTTCACGATTATGCAGACCTATTAGATTATGCTAATAGAAAGGATCATCATATCATAGGTGCAGAATTGGTAGAGAAAATTTTAAAAGAAGACGGATATGATCAAAAGTTTATCGATAAAGTAAAACTCTGTATTTTAAATCATAGAGCAAGTGTAGTGCGAGATAAATTCTCCATAGAAGAGATATGTGTCGCTGATGCGGATGCTATGAGTCATCTCGATAGTGTGGTAGAACTCATATGTTGGCGAGCTTATCTTGGAGAAGACATCATGACTGCTAATAATTTCGTTAAGGAAAAAATTCAAAAAAGTTATGCCAAGATGAGTGCAGAAACCAAATCTCTCATGAAAGATAAGTTCGATAGCATTATGAAAGTGTTATTATAAAGTATAAAAATATATAAGAAAAAACTAGTAGATGACCTACTAGTTTTTTTACTTTAAATATTTTTAAAAGTTTTTGTCTTTGTTTCTAATATAGATTGCATGTTTTGTTAAAAGAGTAAAAATAAGCCAAATAGTTGATAATAGGACTAAAATATAGATAATGATTGAACCTGCATTATATCCACCGAAAATCCATTCTACAAGGTTAAACTTAAGAATTCCGACTAATCCCCAATTTAATCCACCAATAAACAAGATGATTAAACTAATAATATTTGCAATAATCATGTAATAACCTCCATAATGTTATTGTTTTCAGTTATCACAAATTTATACAAATAAAATAGTATAGGTTTATATTGCGGTCAACGGTTTTCAAGACTGATGTATTATTCATCGTCGCCGAATATTGCACGGAACTCGTCCATTGTAATTAACACTTGTCTTGGTTTTGATCCTTCTTGATGTCCGATGAAGCCTGCTTGTTCCATTTGATCCATGATACGTCCTGCGCGATTGAATCCTACAGAGAAACGTCTAGAGATCATACTGCCGCTCGCTTGTTTCACTTGGATAAACCACTTGAGAGCATCTTTTAGTACAGGATCGAAATCGTTATCTTTAGCACCTGATAGGTCTTGAGTAGTATTATTTTGATGAGGATTTTTGATCGCACGACCAGCGTCATCGTCATATACAGGATTATTTTTATCTTTGATAAACTCTACTACACGATAGATTTCTTCATTAGACACATAAGCGCCTTGTACACGGAATGGCTCAGGTTTGTCTTGAGGTCTAAATAGCATATCGCCTTTACCGAGAAGTTTTTCTGCACCGCTTTGATCTAATATTGTCTTACTATCCATGAAGTTAGTAAGGGCGAATGCGATACGAGAAGGAAGATTTGCCTTAACAGTACCTGTTATGACGTCTACAGAAGGACGTTGAGTAGCGAGTACTAAGTGAATACCTGCCGCACGTGCTTTTGCTGCGAGTTTATTAATACGATCATCAATTTCGCGCTTGGCTTCTAGCATCAAGTCTGCTAACTCATCTACTACGATTACTATATAAGGGATCTTCTCTTCGCGATGAGATTTTACAGCTTCACTCTTATTAAATTCGGAGATATTTACTACACGATTCTTCGCGAACATTGCGTATCTTCTCTCCATCTCATGAATAGACCAATCGAGTGCATTGATAGTCATGTCTTTGCCTGTGATTACTTCTGGAATGAGTAGGTGAGGTAGTCCATTATAGGTAGTAAACTCTACCATCTTAGGATCGACTAGGATTAGTCGTAGGTCTTGAGGGCCTGCTTTGTAACACATACTTAGTAGCATAGTATTTAGACATACTGATTTACCGCTACCTGTGCTACCTGCAACCAACACGTGTGGCATTTTGTCAAGATTACAGAATATGATGTCGCCATTAATATCTCTACCAAGAACAAATGATAGCGGATTACCACGATTGCGGAATTCTTCGCTGTCAACCAGTTCACGAAGACTAACGGGGCTAACTTGTTTGTTCGGAACTTCGATACCTACCGAATTTTTGCCTGGGATAGGTGCTTCTACACGAATTGCACCATTACTAGCTAGTGTCATAGCAATATCGTCTGCCATCTGAGCGATCTTGTTTACAGATATACCTCGTGGCATAGTGAGTTCGTATCTAGTTACGGCTGGACCTACTTGTACGTTATTTACTTTGGCTGGTACTTTGAAGTCGTCTAATACTTGTTCTAGTCGGTCGATATTGTCTTGAAGTTCTTCGTCGCTGATACGTACAGGATTATCTAAGTATTTTAGTAGATCTACCGGTGGAGCGATGTATGGCGGTATGGCTTGTTTCTCTTTTGGTGCTTCCACTTTTGGTGTTTCATTTACAGGTTTTGATACAGCATTCGGAAGATTAAATTTAGATATGTCAATAGTAGGGCGCACCACCTTAGTATCATAAGTAGAGCCAAGTCCTGATTGATCTGGTACATATGCATATTCATCGATAAATTCTTTCTTATCTAGATCTGGAGTAATCTCTTCTACTTCTATTTCTTGAGCAGTATCTTCATCTTCGTCGTCATAGTCTTCATTGAGATCTTCTAAGTCTGAGAAGTCTTCAAATACAACAGGTTCTTTTTCTTCAGACTCTTCTATTGGAGTAGCATCGGTTTCAAATGCTGTTTCGTATTCAGCTAACTCTTCATCGTCTACAATCAAATCATCATCATTATTTTCCACCTCTTCCACTTCTTTAGAGTATGAAGGATTAGGCGCAATAGGAGTATCGTCTTTTTCTTCTTCAATAATTGGATTGATTGGTTTTATTTCTTCTAATTTTGATTCTTCACGACGTAATTCTTCAAGTCGCTTAGGGTTAATGGATTTACGAGTGTTGAATACATCGGATTGATCAGTAGGTATTACAGGATCTATAGGTGTTAGGATATATTCACGTTTAGATAATGGTTTTTCTTGCTTTAGATTAATATCATATGTAGGCATGCTACTAGAGATAATTGTAGATTCCCCTTTGTCTAAGCCGAGTTTTTGTTTTGCTAATTTCTTAGCCTCTTCTTTGTTTAGTACTTGCACTTCTTTAGGTTTTTCTTCAGGCTCTTCTACATTGAATGCTTCGACAGATCCGAAGTTGAATTTACTTTTGTTATTAGCGTATCCTGTTTCACGTTCTACATTAATGTAGTCGATTATTATACCTACAAATATTGCGAATAATATACCGCAGACGATGTAAGCACCGACATAAGTTAGATATTTCACTAGCGGATAGCTTATTAGACTAAGCACAATTCCACCTGCAGTAGTGCGTGCAGAATAACTGCTACTTAAATATGTCCAATAACTATCGAGTGGTAATTTTGAAGTAAGTATTATGTGGAATATTAACCATACTACACATATAGCGCAAGAAAGTAAAGTGATATATTTTTTTCTTGGATTAAATGATCGTTTGCTTAGTCTGATACCACAGAAAAATATACCAAGTATAGAGATTGGATAAATAGCGAGTCCTACAATGCCCAGCATGAAACTCTTCAAGAAATTATTAGGCAAGATACTCGCAATAAAAAGCAGACCAAATATAATTAAACCGATGACAGCAGGATTTACTTTAGTCTTGACTGTAGGTTTTTCACGAATTGGTTTTTCTTTTTTTACTTTTTCTACCTTTTCTTTTGGTTCTTGCTTATTCTTATTGAATGAAGATTTGTAGATCGCCATATTACTCCCTTAATGTAATAATTAAAATAATTATACAAATAATGTATAAATTTTTCAAATGATTTTACGAAAAACCTCTCATTTGACAAAATTTGCACAAAAAAATCCACAAACATGTGGACTTTTTGTGGATAATTTATTTTTGTTTTGCCTTTTCAATCCATGTTTTAAGTAGAGTTAGTTCATCGGCTGATAGTTCGTTTTTAGGAATTACACAAGCGGCTCCTGCGGTGATAAATAAGAATAGATAATTTTTGCTTTCTCTTGTTTTGATTATATTGGTGTAGTAATGTTTGCTGTTGGCTAATTGTTCATCGCCTTTGTATATTGATTCAACTAAATGGTCTTCGTTTAATTCGTACTCGGCTGTATTGTTTAGATTAGGATTTTTTTTGTAAGATTTCTTTACTGTAATATAGAAAACTAGCCCAATTCCAAAGAAAACAGACGATACGTACAATAAGTAATCTAACCACGCATATTCATGCATGGTGCCTATTACTATGTAGGATAATAGACCTACGCCACCTACAATAGCCATTATCAAGTAAGTTAACAATGCTTTGCTATTAAGTTCCTTTTGCATCTCTTCTGTTATTCTTAATTTACATTTCATATCATTCCCTCCCTTAATAAAAATTATATCATATTTGATTATAAAATGAAAGTAATTATCAAAAAAATAATGATTAAATTGGTGCTCCAAACTTGACAGATGGCAAAAACTATGATAAACTAGAATTGTAATCAGTAGATTACCATGAGCGGATATGGCGGAATTGGCAGACGCGCAAGACTAAGGATCTTGTGATAGCAATATCCTGCAGGTTCAAGTCCTGTTATCCGCACCATTAGCACCTATGGGTGCTTTTTTGTTTTTCGTATTGGACTTGAACCAAGGTTCACTCCTGTCGGAGCTGGACCGCATTGACGTGCTCCCGCTTAGTGCTAAAATATGCCAATTGTGGCATATTTCTTAACGCAGTCGCCCTGTTATCCGCATCAGAATAACACCTAATTAGTAGGTGTTTTTTATTATGAAAAATTTGTAATGCTTGACTTTTATTTATTCTTCATTATACTAATGCGTAAGGAGAATATATGATTAGAAGTTTAATTAGTAAATACAAGGATAAAAGACAAGAAAAAAGAGAACTTAGAGATAAATTAAATAAAAAATATCCTATTGTTTATTTATATTATGGTGAAAGTACTAAGAGAATTGACGAAGACGGGATTTGTTTTGAATATGAACATTCAGATTGTTTCTTAGCGGACTCGGAATTGAAGATCGGTTCATTCGTTAGATTGACTGGCGAAGGTGCAGAGAGTGGAAATTTAGACATATATGCTGTTAGCGAAGATGCAGTAAATGGTGTTAAATGTAAAAAATATTATGTCGGAGATCTGCATGGGGCATATTTTATTAATACTTTAGATAAATTTGGATATAGTGGATTCATGAAACTAGACGAGATTATTAATCAAGTAGATTGGATTAACAAAAGAGCGAAAGATAGGGCTAAAGAGGAAGCGATCTTTGATATCAAATACTTTCATTATTAATGTCAAAGATAAAACTTGGTAAATTGTTATCAATATTAGGTTGGGGTACATTGATATTGGCAATAGTTACAAGTGTATTATTGATCATTACTCCGCTATTAACTAGCTATAGCTTCACATTGATTATCAAAACCACATACAGTATAGTACTTACTGGCTCTACTTATATGGTATTAGCGGGAATATTGTCTGGTATATTTGGTATCCTAGCTGAGAAAATGAAATAAATAAAGTCCACATTGGTGGACTTTTTTTATCAAAACATATCAGAAAAGAGAAAAATACGTAGAAATAGACATTTTTAGTTGTAAAATATTACATTTTTTTATATAATATTATCGGAGAGATAATGAAAACTAATAAAGATAATATTGTAAAGAAAAGTAACCGCGAAAAAAATAAACACGAAATGAAGAAGAAAAAAGCGATAAATAAAATTAATTGCATAATTGATACAGATCCTGGTGTAGACGATACAGCGGCTATTGTTTTGTCGCTCGTTGATGATATGATGGATATTCGTCTAATCACTACTGTGTGTGGTAATTTAGATATAGATACTGTTACGAGAAATGCACTTCATGTATTAGAGAAGTTTGATCGTACTGACATTCCTGTAGCGAAAGGTGCACATAAGGCAATGTATAGAGTGAGTCCAGATGCTACATTCATTCATCAAAAAGATGGAATGGGTGGTTACATTCCGCCTGAAACAGTATCAACTAAACCTATAGAACAAGATGCAGTAGAAGCAATGTATGAAACAGTGAAAAAATATGCCAATAATATTTGTATAATAGCATTAGGTCCGCATACAAATCTTGGCACTCTAATTAGTAGACACCCTGACGTAGTTGGTATGATTAGTCATATATATGCAGAGGGCTGTTCTCCATATGGTTGGAAATCTGAAGGTAAGTGGACTAATTATATTTCATTTAATGCATCGTCAGATCCAGAAGCATTAAAGATTGTAGTAGAGAGTGGTATACCTGTTACAATGGTGCCTTCTAGAATGGGTAGAGAGCTTGCTAATTTCACAGAAGAAGAAGTATACAAGATTAGAGATATTAATGATGTTGGTAGATTCATTGCGGAGATGTATTGCGGATATTGGGAACACAATTATCCAGATAGAAGAATTGCAACTAATGATACTTGTGCTTGTTTAATCATGAGATTCCCAGAGTTATTCAAGACTAAGCGTGCTAGATTTGAAGTGAATGTTGACGATGCGCCAGGTAAAACAACTATTAAGTATGACAAGAAAGGAAATGTAAACTTCGTATATAAAGTAAATAAAAAGAAGTTCCATAAATTGTATTTCAAAGCAGTCGAAAAAATGGGAGATTATAAATTTTATAATTAAAAAATTCGACATTTAGAGTAACATTTGATATTCTAAAATCAAGGAGGATATTTAAGTATATGTTATACATATGGCTGGCTGTGATTTGTATAGGCCTTATTATTGAAGCATTGCAGACTGGTACATTGGTATCTATTTGGTTTTCGGCAGGGGCTGTTATTCCATTTATTATGAGCTTTTGGCGAACAGATGCTGTCTGGTACGTTACTTTACAGATCTTAATTTTCGGAATAATAACTTCATTATTGCTGATATTCATAAGGAAGATAGCCAAAAAGATGCTATTTAGAAACGATCAAGCCACCACGAACTTAGATAGTTTGATTAATAAAAAAGTAAAGGTGTCTCAAATCAACGAAGATATTGTATATGTTAAAGTTAATGATGTAGAGTATAGAGCGATCGGCTTAGATGCTGAAGATCTTAGCGTTGGACAGTATGTCATTATTAAGAAACTTGATGGCAATAAAGTCATCATAGAGAAAGAATAAACAAAGGGGGAAATTATGGTTGCATTAATTATTGTTATTGCATTAGTGGCGGTGGCGATCGTGCTATTCGCGCTTAGTATTAAAATCGTTCGCCAAGCGAATGGTGCTATTGTGGAGAGATTAGGTAAGTATCACAAGACTTTGGATACAGGTGTTCATTTTATTTTACCATTATTTGATAAATTATTACCGCCTGTGTCTTTGAAAGAGCGTGTGGCAGACTTCAATCCACAACCGGTGATTACTAAAGATAATGTTACTATGCAGATTGATACAGTAGTATATTTTCAAGTAACAGATGTTAAGTTGTTTACATATGGTGTAGAGCGTCCGATTGCAGCTATTGAGAATTTGACAGCTACTACACTTCGTAACATTGTTGGTGATTTAGAACTAGATGAGACATTGACATCTAGAGATACTGTGAATACTAAGATGCGTGCTATCTTGGACGAAGCTACTGATCCATGGGGTATTAAAATCAACAGAGTAGAATTAAAAAATATTTTACCACCTAGAGATATTCAAGAAGCGATGGAAAAACAAATGCGTGCAGAGCGTGAACGTCGTGAACAGATTCTTCGTGCAGAAGGTGAGCGTCAATCTAATATTTTAGTAGCAGAAGGTGAGAAGAATGCGATGATTCTTCGCGCAGAAGGTGAGAAGGCTAAACTTATCGCTGAAGCAGAAGGTAAAGCGGCCGCTATCAAATTAGTAAATGAATCTAGTCCAAATGCTGCATATTTGACAATCGAAGGCTATGAAGCATTAAAAGTATTGGCCAATGGTAATTCGACTAAGATTATCGTACCTAGTGAGATTCAGAATATATCAGGATTATTAGCAAGTATGAGCGAAGTAGTGAAAACAGAAACTCCTACAGCAAAAGTAACAGAACCAGCTAAGACTGTAACTGAAACAAAAACAGCAACTAAGAAGAAATAGAGCGAAATTCGCTCTTTTTTCTTGCTTTATTTTTTGTTTAGTGGTATACTAACACATGAGGTATAGTATGAAGAAATTTTTTAATGAATTTAAGAAATTTATTACCCGTGGTAATGTTTTAGATCTTGCGGTCGGCGTTATTGTCGGTGGAGCTTTTACTGCGATTGTTACATCACTGACTAATAATATTATTCGTCCGCTAATCAACTGGATCATTGCTTTGATCGGTGGTAAAGATGGACTTAGTTCTGTATTTACATTCTTGTCCAAGGCATACACTGTAGATGCGGAAGGGAAGACTATTATCGATTTAGCAAATAGTATATATATCGATTGGGGTGCATTCCTAACTGCTATAATAGATTTCTTTATTATTGCTTTTGTGGTATTTACGATCGTGAAGGCTGTCAACTTATCTAGAGAAAAATTTGAAAAGTTTGGCGACATACTAGAGAATCAGACTAAGAAAGAAGTGAGAGAAGAGAGAAAAGCACTTCGCGCTCAGGCTAAAGCTGAGGGAAGAAAATTTAAAGAGTTGTTAGCGGAAGTAGAGGCTGAAAAAGCGCGTCTAGCAGAAGAGAAGGCTCAATTAGAGGCGGAAGAAAAAGCTAGAAAAGAAGCAGAAGATCGACTTAATAATCCTACTCAAGAAGATCTATTAAAAGAGATTAGGGATCTACTTGGTCAAAATGCGGAATTAAAAAAGAAAAAATAATAATTGTTTAATTGTCAAATTATTTTAAATTTGATATACTGATTAAAATAAAAAGGGGTGTTTATGAATTTACCAAACAAATTAACAGTAATGCGTATTATTATGATACCATTTATGATGTTCTTCTATCTAGCTAATTTTATTCCTTATGGAATAGGTAAAATTGTAGCTTTAGTATTATTTGTAGTGGCGGCTTTGACAGATTTCTTAGACGGCAAGATTGCTAGAAAGTACAATCTAGTAACTAATCTTGGCAAATTCTTAGATCCGATCGCGGATAAGATGTTAACATCTGCAGTATTATTTATGATCATTGCTGATGGTACTATTATGAACCCTTGGGGCGCTATTATTGTTACTATCATTATTTCTCGTGAGTTTATGGTAAGTGCATTAAGATTGCTCGCTGCTAGCAAGGGAGTTGTTCTCGCTGCAGATATTTGGGGCAAGGCTAAGACTATGGTACAGATGATTGCATTGCCTATATGTATGCTATTTGCTTTCATATTGACTTGCGGATTCTCAGTGGCAGGCTGGTTAGTAATAACCTTTGAGGTGCTTAGTTATGTATCTTTAGGTATTGCAACATTGTTAACTGTAATATCAGGTGCTAATTATTTAATAAAGAATAAAGAATGTTTCAAAGATAGTAAATAAGATCGGATAATCCGATCTTTTTTCTTTATAATTTTATCGAACAAATGTTTGATAAATGTTTGACTTTTGTTTGTGATTGTGGTAGAGTATAGATAAGAAAAAAGGAGAAATTATGACAGACGAGAAGAAGAAAGCATTAGAAATGGCGATCGCTCAGATCGAGAAACAATACGGTAAAGGTTCTATTATGAAGATGGACGAGAACAATTTTGCTGATGGTATCGAAGTGATACCTACAGGTTGTTTACCGCTAGATATTGCATTGGGTGTAGGTGGTTTGCCACGTGGCAGAATCGTAGAGATCTATGGACCAGAGAGTAGTGGTAAGACTACTGTGGCTCTTCATGTGATCGCTGAGGCGCAAAAAATGGGTGGTACAGCAGCATTTATCGATGCAGAACATGCTTTGGATCCTATATATGCACAGAAATTGGGCGTAGATATCTCGTCTATGTATGTTTCTCAGCCAGATACAGGCGAACAAGCTTTGGAGATTACCGAGCAATTAGTGCGTAGTGGTGGTGTTGATATCGTAGTAGTAGACTCTGTGGCAGCTCTTACTCCTAAGGCAGAGATTGATGGTGAGATGGGTGATGCATTTGTTGGATTGCAGGCTAGACTTATGTCTCAAGCTTTAAGAAAACTAACAGGTGTAACATCTAAAAGTAAGACTCTTGTAGTATTTATTAATCAGCTTCGTGAGAAAGTGGGTGTAATGTATGGTAATCCAGAGACTACTCCAGGTGGTAAAGCATTGAAATTTTATTCATCTGTACGTCTAGATGTAAGAAAAGTGGACGCATTGAAGAATGGATCTGACATCGTAGGTAATAGGACTAAGGTAAAAGTAGTGAAGAATAAAGTGGCTCCACCATTTAAGTCAGCAGAATTTGATATTATGTATGGAGAAGGTATCTCAATATTTGGCTGTTTGATCGATGCGGCGATCGAGATTGGAGTAATAGAGAAGAGTGGATCTTGGTTTAGTTATAGTGGCGACAAGATCGGTCAAGGTAAAGAGAATGTTAAGGCATACTTCTCTGCTCATCCAGAATTGGCAGATGAGGTAAATACTATAGTAAGGGAAAGATTGGTTAATTTATAATGCTTGAAACATTGGTGATAGAGAATGTCGCAATCATAGATAAGGCGACACTACAGTTTGAGAATGGACTCAATACTATTAGCGGAGAGACCGGTGCTGGTAAAAGTATATTGCTGGATAGTTTGAGTTTTGTTTTCGGCGGTAGAGCAGATAAATCACTAATTCGTACAGGCGCTAAATCTATGAAAGTAGAGGCGGTTTTTACATCGCTAAGTAGAAAACATATTGATATTATTAAGAACGAACTCAGCATTGATTGTAATGATGAGTTGTTTTTATCTCGCGAATTAGATCTAGGTGGTAAAAACACCTGTAAAATCAATGGCGAATTAGTACCTGTGGCGATGGTGAAAAAAATATGTCAGATGTTGGTAGATGTACATGGACAAAGCGAACATTTGGCAATATTAAATAATGACTATCAATTAAGAATTATAGATCTGTATTCTAAAGAAGCAATACTTTTATTGTCTGAATTAGAGCAAGAAATTACTAAGTATAAAGAAATTGAAGACAAGATCAAAGAATTAGGTGGAAATGAGAGAGAAAAGCAAAATCTAATCGACTTGTATACTTATCAGATGGGAGAGATTGAAGATGCGAATATTCAAGAAAATGAATACGACGAATTGTGTATCGAAAAGCGAGAGATGCAACAATACGAAAAGATTAACGAAAATCTGCAAGTATGTCTAAGAGAATCAGCAGAGAATAATTTTGAAAATGTTATCGCGGATAAGTTGAATAGCTGTATCAAGGCATTGTCTAACATTCAAGACACGAATCCGCATTACAAAGAACTGTTGGATAGATTCAATAGTGTTAGGATTGAAATCGAAGATATTAATGAAACAATAATTGATGATATAGACAAGAATGTTTTTGATGAAGATCGATTTAGGTATATAGACAATAGATTAGATCAAATCAAATCGTTATATCGAAAGTATGGTAGCGACTATGATAAATTAAATAATTATTATTTAGAAATAAAAAATAAATTAGATAATTTATTAAATAGTAATGAAAAATATAATAAATTAAATGAAATTAAACAAAATTTATTAGAAAATATTAATTTAATTCAAAATAAATTAAATAAAATCCGAAAAAATAGCAGTAAAGAATTAATTTCTAGATTAGAAAATGAATTAAAGAATTTAGGTATGCCTAATGCAAGATTGGATATTAATTTTACTAGAATTAATGAAGAATTTAGTTTGACTGGATATGATAGAGTAGAATTTATGTTCTCATCGAATTTGGGTTTTGAATTGAAACCGCTCAACAAAGTAGTGTCGGGTGGTGAGATGAGCAGAGTTATGTTAGCATACAAGATTGTGGTTAGTGAAATTGACGATATTCAAACTATCGTATTTGATGAAGTTGATAGTGGACTTAGTGGTAATATAGCAGTAGTTGTCGCTGAATATATGGCTAGATTAAGTAAGATCAAACAGATTTTAGCAGTATCTCACTTGCCACAAATTTGTGCTATGGCTGACTATAATATCAAAGTAGAAAAATACAACGATGATACTACTACGCATACCAAAGCTGTGGTCTTATCAGGTGAAGAGTTGTATAAAGAGATAAGCAGACTGATGGGTGCTACTATTGACAATGTTGGATTGTTGGCTAGTAAAGAACTAAAAGAAAAAATGAATAAATATAAAAATTTAATCAAATAAAAAATAATAATTTAATTTTTAAAATAATTAAAAAATAACAAAA
>JBKSNA010000017.1:0-10984 GCA_046882085.1 Clostridia bacterium | reverse complement strand
CATTCTAAGATCAATAAGCATAGTAATCTACCAAAATTTTCTCTACTGAAAAATCTACTGAAGACGAAACTTCCAAACCTACTTCGCGAGCAATAAATTGGAACAAAAATTCATTAATCCCATCTTTATATGTAACAAACGAAATTTCTTTACCATCATAAAGAAAACGGAATTTTACACCCTTTTTACCATACACAGTTAGCCTATTAATTAGCTTTGTACCATAATCATCAATTAGATTGTTTACCTTCCAAATTTTAGGCAATTCATCATCAAAACAAATGGCATCATTGACAATCTCTCCAATCTTCATATTATAGACAGAATTAAATGTTACCAACACTTTCTCAAACACTTCTGTCTTCACCGCCAAAAGGGATCCAACATCGACACCACGAATAACTTGATGCGTCATATTCTCAGCATTAATAATTATAAGTGCATTATTCACATATTCGCCATTCTCACACATTATTTTCTCACCATCGTCAAAATTGATTCTAGCAGATAAAAAATATTCATCTCCTAGCGACGCACATGCAAATCGACTATTCAAAAAATCTACACCATTAAAAATATCAATCTTTAATTTGCTAACCGATACACCATTAAACGAATACAATCCATCGCGAGTGGCAAATAAAATGCATTTACCACACGCACTAATAGTGTCGCTAAAAATTAAAGTATTAGAATGATAAATTTGGCTAAAAGTTGCAGAATTTTTTGAAAAATTCACTTTTGATATACCATAATCGCGAAAAATATATACATTTTCATCAAAAGTTAAAATTTTTCTAGCATAACCAAGATCATCATCTAACGAAATATATCCGGAAAATTTATCAATATTTCCAACATTTTCTACATCCAAATTAGTAGCATACCAAATCTTAAACGCAGGTTCTTGGAGCGTACAAAACAACACTCCATCATTCATACACATACTAGTAATCACCGGAACATCGGTGATAGTATATGGCGAATATCCTGTAACCCATACCTGCATTTTTTCTTTATCGGTCAGAATTATTGCATCACTATCATCTTGCTTAAAAGACAAAATTATTGGCGGATTCTCAAACGATAAATTGTATAGCCAAAACAACCCATCTAGCCCGCACAATAATTGATTGATATACACTTTCTTATCTCCAGCATGCACCAACAATCTATATACAGAACTTTTGTTTGACGGATAATATTGTTTGAAATAAGCGAGTCCATCAATCGATGAAATACCCGCCCCTTCAATATTTAATTTTATTCCTTCATGATCAATTTCATTTTTAGGAAAAGTCGCTTCTATTATTCCTTTACTACCGATTAATTTTTCTCCTGAGATTACATTATAACTGCTACTATCCAAACCACCAAAATCATTTATTTCGATAGTACATTTTTTTCTCATTCCCACTTCCTCATTGGCATCAAGCCAGCACGAAGTTCTTTTAGGCTATTAGCCCTATCGATATACATCTCATGAAAGTCTTCAAATTGTTCAAACATACCATGCGCAACAGAATAATAAGCACACACAGCAAACACCATAACATCAGGACTAAATCGGTCTAAGAAATCAATCTCATCGAACATACCATCTACCACACAATACGACATATATTCAGCAACATAAGTCCCATCTTCCGCCAGTGTAATTTCTCTATTATAAATCTT
The DNA here is from genome assembly GCA_046882085.1 of Clostridia bacterium. GTDB lineage: Bacteria > Bacillota > Clostridia > Christensenellales > UBA1242 > Onthoplasma. The sequence continues at coordinate 9,307 of JBKSNA010000017.1, read as the reverse complement.
GTAATCACAGATCTCATCATTCTTTTTTACATTAACCAATCTAATATAATTATTCAATGACTTAGTTGGATATTTTTTGTCTACTGTAATAAATTCTTGCCTTCTCAATATCGGACAATAATTAGTACATAATTCCTGCATAGCAAATTTAGACAAACTAAATAATTTATCTAGATCTGTATTCTCTAGTGTGCCAGCCTTAAGATCTTCATTATCCTGATCGATAATATCCACCAAATCTACCAATCCTAGCAATTCTGCAGACTGTCTAATAATATCTATTACTCTCAATCTTCATTTCCTCCTCTACATATTCTTCCACTTTAGACATAGCATCAGATTTCGCCTCGCTGTCCAAAGCCACATTATCTCTATCTAATCTAAATAAAATATCATCAATATTGCTCACTCTAGTCATATTGATATAATCCAAAGCTCTCACATCGAGAGCATCATATGGCAGAGTGAGACAATACGACGATCCTATTTGAGACGAATTATGTACTTCATATTTCATCTTGATCGTATCATACACCACATAATAATCTCTATCAATACACTTAACTCTATTTGAAATGTTATATACATCATGCGAAATATTTATCTTCATAATTCTCCTTTATTTTTACGCAAATGGATTAGTTACTACTGAAGAAATATTAGTAAATTTAGCCTGTCCATTTGGTTGATCACAGATAAGGTCAGCATATTTTACTAGAGTCGCAGTATATGCTGGATAACCAGCCTTTTGACGAAGTATCTTACCACCTTCTCCTTCGATCCATTCCCAATCGCATAGTTGATGCAATGTGAATTTTGAACTATCCAACATGTATAAAGTATCGTCTTCTACGAATCTATCTGACAATACAGGGATACCATTGAAACTAATAGCCTTGTAGCCACCTTCTAGCACTGCTACATCGATATTTCTTCTATAACAAGCTAGGTATTCTTGGTATGCACGCTTAACACCAGCACCGCATACAATAAAGTCAATATTTGAGCCTGTATTCTCCTCTAAGAAATCTACAGCTGACTGAAGCATACCATCACTAATTTCTTGAGATGTATTGCTAACGTACGGAGCCAACCACTTATTATTAGCACGATTAATTCCATACAATGTTGTACTATCTCCAAAGATAGCACCAAGACCAGTAATTTCATTACCCTTGCTACCTTGTACATAGAACACATCACCTTCACTAATCGCATGAGCCATACCGGCAAAATGAACTGTTTTATTCACTCTATCTACATATATCACGCGAAGACCAGCAACAGACAATGTATCGCCTGTATACACGTCGATTACCATGCCTTCCATAAGATTCTTCACACTATTCATTGTTGCTACACCAGCAGAATAAGCTAGCACTGTACCAACTTTACCACTACCATCGCCATATAACATACGACCAAGGTTAAATTTTGACGCAGTAAGAAGACCTTCCATCTCAGCATCTAATAGATCCACAAATGCACCGTTACCATTAGCACTAGCACGAATTGCCTTATCACTAATTTCGATAGTACCGTATAGATTCTTTAGAGTTGTTTTGAATTGTACATAATTATTTTCGTTTGCGGTAGGAAGTTCTCCTGTTTCACTACCAGCACCTACACCACCATTAAGGCCAACGGGTGCCATTTTGATAATTTGCTTACCATATACATCGCTAGACGATTGTTTGATTTTAGCGAGCAATGGATTTGTTTTAGTATTTAATTGATTACATACCGCAGATAAATATGCATCTTTTAATGCATTCTGCGCTGTATTTAAGTCTATCATTTTCTTCTCCTATTTATTTTTAATTATTGATTTTGCCAATCTTCCTGCCTCTTTTATCGTAGTTGGAATATTTGGCGGAGTAAGAGCGAGAGACCCACCTCCAATATCTGCCTTGATCGGACCATTCTGAGTTATTTTAGATAAGTACTCTTTCACGATTTTATCTTTAATCTCCTGATTGGAGAAAATATAATTATTCAAGAACTCTTGATCTTCAGCATAATCTTTAGCCGATTTGTAATTATTGACAATTAGACGCACCGCTTCTTCTTCAAGATTAGCATCTAAATTTTCGGTCAAGGTTTCTTTTAGCGCGCTACTAAAAGGCTTGATCTGATCAAATTTATTTACAAACTCTGTCACTCTTTTTTCTAGTTCAGCCCTTTTTGATTCTTGTTCATTTTTAACATTTATTTCATTTTCTAGACTCGCCAAGCGCTGACTCTTCTTGGTAAACTCTGACTCAAGATTCGTATAGGCCTTATACAAACTCTCCGCATCTTTGAATTTACCGATATCTATATTGGAGCCATTATTTGGTTGTTCCAATTCTTCCATACATTTCTCCTTTTTTTATTAAAAATTTATAAATTTTACAATTTTTTTAATCTTTTTTATTGTTTTTTCGTTATTTTATTGATTTTTTTGAACATTTAATATTTTTTTATGTTCTTCAATATGTTTTAATAGTCTATCAATTATTTGTTTTTGATTGATTTTTTGCTTAATTTCGTTACCTAAAATATAAGCAGTATGTTCGTCAATATGTATTTTATGATCATCAATAGGCAGTATCTCAATTTTGTCTTGCGATACAAATTTTAGATTTTCTTCCTTGGCATGATTTATTTGAAGTGAATTGAGATCTACTGCATCTTCCCACATTCCGAAGCCTAATAGATCTAGACACTTCTTTCGCATACTTTGACTAAACGATCCATTATCATCAAACATCAATCCTTCTTTGATAAGATCAAGTAGCATCGTTCTTCTCTGCACTATACTATCAGTAACATCAGTATTAGAATCAAATACCACATCATCACTACATATCTCATTTTGATCCCAATAATACATTTGCACATCACCGCATTCACCAGCAATCTTCAATAATCTTGGTACGACTGCATATTGCTTGTACAATCTTAAAATAAATTTCGCTACTATTTTAACTGCCAACTTAGCACTGTCTATCGGTGTAGACAATCTAGTATTATCCTGCTCTGCTAAAAGTTGCAATGCCACACCGGACATGTTGGTATATTTGCTATAACTATCCGACATCATATCGCTAACACCAGATATAGTTTTTAATTCTTGGATTAGACGATCCTCTTCTTCTTCAAAATCTACAGGAGTATTTTGATTCTGCATAATCTCTGGCGTTTTAGACCCCTGTCTGTAGACTAAAATTTTACCAGGAGACAATCCTTCATCTTCTAGAGCTTCAGTATCAATACTGCCATCTTCTACAGTCAACACATTCATCACTGAACGATTGAAATATTCATGTTTTCTATTTCTCACAGCATTGTAGGCGCGCTGTACGGGTATCAATCTATCTACAATACTTACGCCAAAGAAATTCCCCGGTTGATAGTTAGATATTTGCTTTACAAACGGGAATGTTCTACCACCCATCTCATCATTAATATAAGGCAATTCTCCATCAAACAATAATTTATTACCCGCTACAATAGTGAGTCTACCATTCGGATTATTCTTAGTAGGTCTAACGTATCGCTCTACTACCACACAGTGATTGGACAATTCTATATTAGACAATTTATTAATATTAGCATTATATCCTAATCCGCCACCAGCTCCAGCGCTAGAATCAAGCGAGAACGAATGTACACTCTCAGGCTCCACATCTACACCCCATTGAGTCTTGATATCACCAATCTCCATCGCTCTGGCATGAATAATACTTTTCACATCGTCAATTCTTTCGCAAGACAAGTTATCAGGGAATATTTCAAATGGAGGTATTACTTCAATACCAACATCTCCTTCTTTGATGCGACGACCAGATTCATCTTCGGCTACCATTTTACCACTATCGGTATTCCAAATAACTTTATAAAAAACTGATCCGCAAATCTCACTCCATGTAGTAGCAGTCTTCACGATATCAGTTAAATTTAATCTATTAGATACTGATTTAATTATTTCTTTACTAAGTTTTGCGCTCTCTATATCAGACTCATCAGTAGTAGCAGGTATAACAGTAACAACAGGTGCAATAGAACACACTTTAGATATTCGAGTCTCCACAATAGGCGCAATATGATTGAATACTTCTTTTTCTTGCCAAAAATATTGCTTAGAATCTTGATTGATTGCACCATTGGATGCGATATAACTATACTGATTACCCATCATGAAATTAATATTTAATTGCCACTGAGCTTCTAGACTCCTGCGAGCCTCTCGTCGCATATAAAAATCTTGCATCACTTCTTCTACTATTTTATTTGATTTACTCATCTTTTCCTCCTTTTTTATATATCGGTCTTACATTTTTTGGTACGAAGAATTTTCCGATTTCCCCATACAGATTATTCATACACTCCCCACACAAATACACACTACCATCGAATACGAATTTTCGATTCACAATAGTATATTCTGCTCGCTCATCACAACCGCTAGCATCACATTTTACCCTTACTTTAGTCTTCTCTACTATCACTTTCACTCCTTAATTTTTCTAACAATCTTTTTCTCTCCGCCAAAAGTTCCTCATCACTCATACGATCATAATCCTGTTTGGTCATCATCTGCTGATATATCATCTTGATAATATCAATATTGGGCGGAATATTTTTTTCTATAACTTTTTGTTTGGATATTTTCATTTCACCCGTGTCGTCATCATGCACATACTCGGTTGTTACTTCTCGAGTAGTCATTCCCATAATACATTGACGTAGCGCCTGAATACTATCCTCATTCATTATCTTATTATTTATATTTCATCATCTCCCACCCCTTTTTAGATTTCTTATTAATCGTTCCTTTTCTCGTAAAACAATATTAAGTTCTTTTTTAGGTGCTTTATTCTCTGGTCTAGACATAATATAATATCTCAATTCATCCATGCTGTGATCATCTGTTTTTACCGGAGAATCACCATATCCCCATCTATATCCTTTCATCTCCCTAATTAGATTGGTGCAAGTATTAAATATAAACAACTTCGTATCTCCATTAGCATTCTTAAGATAAGATTTTACCCGCTGTATCCCACTAAATACATCTTTATTCACATTAGTATTCACTAAGATTCCATGATCATAAAATAGATCAGCCACACTTTTTCTTGATGCTAAAGTCGTCTGATTCGCAGCACTATCGATAAGAGCCTCTATCATACCATTACCCGCTCTATGCCAATGAAGAGCATCGCTTATTTCGTGTATCTTTTGACTATGATAAGATATATCTTTTTCTCTATCATAATGCTCAGCCACAATATAAATATTGTTATCATAATCCACCGCATACCAATGACAGGACAATGGATTTTTTAGTCCCGGGTCAATAGATAATTTATCTTGCCACTCATAAGGAATATCAAAAGGTTCTATAACATGCACAAACTCATCAAACTCTGGATAAACCCTACCACCAACATCAATAAATTCTCCAAACTGACGAGATCTAAGTTCATCTTCTGATAGACTAGATTTCATTGCCTGCTTAGCCTCTTCATTTAGATAAGGATTGTCGTCCCATTGCATGAATTCATACCAAATATTTGGATCATTGTGAGCATTCATATATATTTCATCATACACGAATGTCATACCTTTTAGAGGTGTCATCGTACCAAAAATATCACCATTCTTATCCAAGACTCTCATTCTGCATTCAGTATATATATCTTGCGGTGGTTCTTCGTCAAACCATACATAGTCTAAGCTCGCACCTTGAAATTTTTCTCTGCCTTGATCACAACTTTTGAATCCTATTTTACTAATGCCTCCCGATATATTCTTGACCAAAATGTAATCAATTACACCATTTTGATAACTATCTTTTCTACCACTCAACATGACTACATCTTCGATCCATTGAGGATTGAGATAGTTTAAGATTTTCGCCTGAGCCACATCTCTTTGCACCTGTGTAGAAAGGCTTACTACCCAACCCGAAGTATTGCCTTTTACTTCCCTATAAGGATGAATTCCACGAGCAAGATACACCACCTCTACGGCTCCGCATTCTGTCTTACCGCTCCGATTACCACCAAACACCCAACGATTCTTTTTATCACATTTATGAAAAGCTATCTGTTTTAGATGTACCTTCTCTCCTGTATTATATTTAGATAGTTTATCACGATCTTTTCTCTTCTTTAATATTTCATCAATCCTTAAAATTTCTTCCACCAAATTCATTTGCGCTAAATATACTCCAAAAGTCGTATTATTTATCCAAAAGTTGTCAATTTTTCAAAATTTCTTTATGTTATAATTTTATCATGATTATTTTATTGATTATCCTTATTTTATCCGAATCCACTATTCCTTACGTCCGCGCGAGCGATCAGAATTATTATGCACGAATTATGCAGGACGAATGTTATCTATACCGCGCCCCAATAGATGTGAGCGATGCTAGTAATATATATTTTGAACTACCAAAAACCTATTTTGTATTACTCATATCTAGCCCCAATGACGAGTTTTACGAGGCTTGTTATATGGATACTGTTGGTTATGTGAAAAAAAATAGTGTACAAGCTGTAACCAGCGCACCGAGTACACCATTTTTAGAAAATGTAACGTTCAGAGCCTATGCAGATATTAGCTGCAAAATCTATCCTGCTCCAGATAAATCTAAAACACCAATTATTACCATGCCTACGCTTACACGCAACATTGTATATATAGGCAAACTATATGGAGAGTGTGTCATAGAAGGACGCACCAACATATGGTATTATTGCAGATATATATCTGACAAAATATATGACGGATATGTATATAGCGACTTCTGTGACGAGATGAGTCAAATAATACCGAACACCGAAGAAGTCATATATACGCTAAACCCAACCTTCTCCCAAAACCCAAACAATGAAACTAGTTTAAATATTAACAACAATTTAGTCGGTATCCTTATTGGAATATTATCAATACCCGCACTTATATTTATTTTTATGATCATCAAGAGCAAACAGATACTGACCCGAGATTCGCACGGCAAAAAGGAAATAATAGACTATTACAATCTCACCGAACGATAAGCTAAGTGTTTAGATTCTATAGCATCTCTCATGTCGATAATCCAATCTTCTTTCCTTATCAGTCTTTCTAATTTCTCACAATATTTAGAATTATTCAATGCATCAGCCAGATCCTCATATGCTCTCTCAATATGTCTAAAACAAGTACGTTCTTTTAATTCCAACACCCCACATATCTCAGCTAGAGACAAATTATAATTCATCTTGAGATACAATATTTTCTTATCCTTCTCAGGCAGTCTATTCACCGCACTATCCACTATCAATTTAAAATTGATCAACTCATTCTTCCTAGTCATCAATTCTAACATATTATTGTAGACATCGACCGCACTAAACTCAAACGAACACGGCCCAAAATAGTGCGCATGATTCTCCACGAATCTATCTATTGCCTCACATTTTTTATTTAATAACCTATACGCCTTCACAATACTCTCACTATCATAAATATCAATCATAATTTTCTCCCCTTTTGATAGTCAGTATATATTATAATTTGTCGAAAAGTCAAGCAGAAATGTCATTTTTTACAAAATTATTATAATTTTTGTCGCATTATTCGACAAAAATTGACATTTTTATCGAACATTCGTTCTATTTTGAATAAAAAAAGCAAACGAATGACAATGCGTTTGCTTTTCTATAATTCATTAAGTATACCCAATCCACTAATTATAAGTCAAGAAAAAAAGACTCTATTCGTCTTTTTAATCTATTATTTTTGATATTGATACTTCATATGCGGTTTTTGTAAAAGTTTCATCACCTATAACCTTGTTATATTCTCTACTTTGTATTCTGCCCAAAATTTTTAAAGGCGATGCCACTGTTAGCCTACTAACAAATTGAGCATTTGATCCCCATGCAATACACGGCACATAGTCAGACTTATTATAACTACGATTAACCGCCAATAATACATCACAGATCTCCCTTGAAAAAGGTGTTATCCTATATATTGATGGCTTACATATATAACCACAAAGTTCTACTATATTTGAATTGGCGTCGTCATCCCAATCTACAATCTCTTTAGCAAATACTGCCAACAACAATCTGCGTTTCTCTCCATCTATCTTATTATGACTGCGGAATTGCCCATGCACTCCCACCTTCTTTCCTTGAGATATATCATACATCTCCACCATTTTTTTAGACACGATTATCGGAATAATATCCATCTGTCCACTAAGTCTAGCCACACTTAGATCGAAACTGAAGAACTCTTCATCTTTCACTGTGTGATTATACTCTGGAGTAGTATTTACCACTCCTTGCAAATACGCTTTATTATTATCCATTTCTAGATTCATTCGTTTCTCCTTATAGTTTTATTTGTTTTCCTTGATTATCAATTTTGTAATTTTCATAATATATTAATTCACCTATTGGAATTACTTTAATTTCTTTTGAATTGAAATATTCATACACCAATCTAAGCGCTTCAACTATATGATCTGAGTTATTATGGCACAATATAATGCTTCCATTGGTAGATCGATCAATAATCCTACCCGCAATCTCACTAGCCGACAAACCTTTCCAATCCAGGCTATCAACACTCCACTCTATACATACAAGATCTAGCTCTTCACAGATCTCGATAAGAGCATTATTATAATATCCATAAGGCGGTCGAAACAATTTCGGCTTTGTCCCAGTGATATCTTCTACCAATTTTATATTAGTAGTTAGTTCTTCTCTAATCTCTAGTTTACTTAATTTAGTCATATCAGGATGAGTATTAGAATGAATTCCTATCTCAAAACCTCGATTATAAATAGTTCGCACCATATCAGGATATTTCTCTATCCAGAAGCCTACCAAGAAAAAGGTTGCTTTGACATTATATTCATCGCACATATTCATAATATCTACCGTCTTATCAGCACCCCAAGCGGCGTCAAAAGAAATAGCGACTTTGTCATCTTCAGTATCTACCGAATATATTGGTAATTTGCGATCAATGATGAAATGTACAGCTCCAACTTCTAAACCATTAACATTCAATATCACCGCAGATACAAACACTAATAAGCTTACCAAAAATATTACAGTCGCCTTCTTTATAAAAACTATTTTCATTAGATATATCTACCTTCCTATTTTACCATATTAAATGAATTAACTAGATAAAAAATATCCAATAAAATTGATGAAAAATTACAAAAAAAAGAGTTTCGTACACCTTTTTGTCGAAACTCTTTTTAATATTATTATATTTGATTATTTATTATTAATTAAATTAA
>JBKSNA010000016.1:0-8595 GCA_046882085.1 Clostridia bacterium | reverse complement strand
AAGTGAGAATATAAAAGAATCTGGTATCTACTCACGCGCGCACGCACGCGTACGCGTATATATAGTAATATATATTATATATAAGTAATATATAAATATATATAGTCAACAAAAAACAAACCCTATACAATGGGATTTGTTTTTGGTTGATTTTTACTTCTTGGATATTTAGAGGGTGTTGGTTTAATTTTCTCGATTATAACAATATTTCTCTCACCATAGTTATTAGGCAATTCAAAGTTAAGAGTTTTTAGATACTTTCCGCCTAATAAATCGATTGCTTTAGTAGCTTCGGCTAGTTCTTCTTTGAAGTTGCTTCCCTTATAGGCAATAATTCTACCACCGACTTTGATAAGAGGTAATAAATATTCCACTAATGTATTTAATTTAGCAACAGCTCGTGCTACTGCCACGTCGTAGATTTCGCGATGATTTTTGGCGAAGTCTTCAGCTCTAGCGTGCATATTAGTAGTTTTGATATTTAATATATTAGTAAGGTAATCTAAGAATGTAATTCTCTTATTAAGACTGTCTACCATAGTGATTTCCAAATCAGGTCTAACAATCTTAATAGGAAGACTCGGGAATCCAGCACCGGCACCGATGTCTATTACACTCGATCCAATAGGAATAGCATCGATAGATAAAATACTATCTAAAAAATGTTTAGTGTAAACGTCGTGTTTTTCAGTAATAGCTGTAAGATTAACTTTGTCATTATATGAAACCAATTCTTGAAAAAAAGTTTCAAAAGTATTTCTATGAGTTTCTATAATTTTTTGATACGGGGATAAATCCATAAATTCTCCTATGTACAAATTCTTTCATATTAATAACAGTAATTATTACTAGATATATAGTATACTTTTTGTACTCTCTTGTCTAGTGATTTTATCTAGTTTTATATTTTATAATATTCCTTTTAGTTTTAAATAAACTAATAATACACTAATATCGCTAGGGCTAACACCGTCTATACGTTTGGCTTGGCCAAGAGTAGCTGGTTTGAATTTATTTAGTTTTTGTCTAGCTTCTATTCTTAGTCCTGATATTTGGTTATAATCGATATCAGGGAGAGGTGTATTCTCAGTTTTTTTAGTTTTTAAGATAAACTCTTCTTCTTTCTTAATATATCCTTCATATTTTATTTCGGTATTGATATAATCTAAGATATTATTAGGAATATTTTGGAACAAATTGAAATGGTCTCGGATATCAAAAATTGTTATATTATTACGTTTTATTGAATCTTTTAAAGTAAGTCCTGATTTAGGTAGTGATTCGTTTTTAGTTTCAAATAGTGGGCGCAATTTTTCTGGATTGCACATAGTGCTTAATGTTTTATAGATATCTTCGATTAGTGCTAGTTTTTTCTTAAAAATTTTATATCTTTTGTTGTCTACTAATCCGATCTCTCGACCTAATTCAGTCAGACGAATATCGCAGTTGTCTTGTCTTAATGTAAGTCTATATTCTGCACGGCTGGTCATCATACGATATGGTTCTATGATATCTTTTGTAACTAAATCATCGATAAGTACACCAATGTATGCCTGATCACGACCGAGAACGAAAGGAGAAAGTCCATCAATATATCTCTCTGCATTAATACCAGCCATTAATCCCTGAGCCCCTGCTTCTTCATATCCAGATGTACCATTTATTTGTCCTGCGAAGAATAGTCCACTAATGTGTTTGCTCTCAAGGTTATTTTTTAGTTCAGTAGCATTAATACAATCGTATTCGATAGCGTATGCGAAACGCATAATTTTAACATTCTCAAATCCAGGTATTAGGCGATACATTTTTCGTTGAACATCGCTAGGCATACTGCTAGACAATCCTTGTACATAAATTTCGTCAGTAAGAGCACTCTCAGGCTCTAAGAAAAATTGATGACGTTCTTTTTCGCTAAAACGCATGATTTTATCTTCGATACTAGGACAATATCTTGGGCCAATTCCTTTGATTTTACCTGAGTATAGAGGAGCTCGCTCAATATTATCTCGAATACAGTCATGCATAGCTGTAGAAGTGTATCCTAAATAACATTCTTTAGTATTCTTAATCTTTGATTTCAGGTGAGAAAAACTAACATTTAATTCATCTCCTGGCTGTATTTCAAATTTGGAATAGTCAATAGATTTGCCATCTACACGAGCCGGAGTTCCGGTCTTGAATCTACGTATTTCTATACCTAAGTCCATCAGTGATTTTGTCAACATTGTACTTGGTTCAAATCCGTTAGGTCCGGTATTTTTAGTGAAATCTCCGATAATTATTTTACTATTGAGATATACTCCTGTAGCAACGACCACAGCAGAGCAAGTAAATACTTCTCCCATGCTAGTTTTGACACCGATAACTTTATTATCTTCTACCAATATATCGCTTACTTCGCATTGTAGAATATCTAGATTAGGCTGACGCTCAATGGTGTGCTTCATTTCATTGTGATATACGATTTTATCTACCTGTGCACGCAGAGATTGTACAGCGGGACCTTTGCCAGAATTGAGCATTCTGAGTTGGAGCATAGATTTGTCTGCATTGACTCCCATTTCTCCGCCGAGTGCATCTATTTCACTAGCAAGTTGACCTTTCGCTGTACCGCCAATGCTTGGATTACATGCTAAAAACGCGATACTATCTAGATTAAGAGTAGTGAGTAGAGTCTTCTTGCCAAGGCGTGAAAGAGCGAGACACGCTTCACTACCGGCGTGTCCACTACCTATTACTACTGCATCATAATGTCCTATAATATTTTCCATTAATTAATAACCTCTATTTCTATACCTACTACACCATATTTTTCTTGCTCTTCGATAGGATAGTATATTTCCATATCTTTCGGATCGGCTGTTTCATTTATAGAGTATCCTAACATTATCTTATGAAATTTAGCATAAAGTTCAACGAAAGAGTCAAAACGATGTAGATTGATTATTTTTGTCTTTAATTTTTCAGACGTTTCTCTATTCTCAAAGATCAAAATGTCATCTATACAGTATTTACTTCTTTTCTCATCGAATAGACGCATTTCTATAGTTTTATTACCTGATTTGATGGATAAAAAGGGTTGGTTATTTAAATGTAATTCGTGTGTCATATAATTCTCCTACTTTCCTAAACAAAATTTGCTAAATATTTTATCAATAATAGCTTCATCGCTTACGATTCCACTTACTTCACCTAAATAACTCCATGCTGATTTGATTTCGCTAGATATTATATCAAATGTAGTCATATCAAATATCTCTATTACGCGACTAAGACTCTCACTCGCAAGTCTCACACAGTCAATATGTCTAGTATTAGTTAGATATATTTTATCTGACTTAATATCGCCTACAATAGTTTTGTCAAAAATTAATTGTTTCAACTTATCAATATTTTGATTATTTAAAGCGCTGACATAGATATATTTGTCGTCTGACGTATCTATTGTGAGATCAGATTTGTTAAATACTTCTATACTAGGCAAATCAACGGATAATTCACAAATATTGTCCGGAGTGCTCACCTTCAAAACGATATCTGCATTTTCTAGCGCCTGATATGCACGATCGATACCAATTTTTTCTACCACATCATCGCTCTCGTGTATACCTGCGGTGTCGTATAGTCTAAAGATAATATTTTTGTAAGTATATTCGGCTTCTATTACATCTCTTGTGGTGCCGGCAATATTGGTAACAATGGCTTTGTTTGATTTTGTTAGGGCGTTAAGTAAGCTAGATTTACCTACATTTGGCGCTCCAACGATTGCGACTTTCACACCATTGTGTATGAGCAATCCATTCTTGCTATCAGATATTAGGTTGTCTAGATTTGATTTTAGGCTAGATAATCTATCCTTGACACTTTCTGACTCTTCTAAAGAATAGTCGTATTCAGGATAGTCAAGTTTAGCTTCTATTTCGGCTAATATGTCTGTAATTTCATCTTGGTATGATGATATTAAATTTTTTAGTTCACCATTCATAAGATCACTACTTGTTTTAGCTTGTAGATCGCTCTCTGCGTTGATTAGGTCGATAATCCCTTCGGCTTGATCTAGCGAAATTTTACCATTAATAAAAGCACGCTTGCTAAACTCGCCATGATCTGCTAGTCTAGCACCAAAACTAAGCACCTCTTCTATGATAGACTGTGCTAAGAAATATCCACCATGAGAATGAATTTCTACCACATCTTCGCCTGTGAAGCTAAATGGTGCACGAAAATATACTACAAGAGATTGATCAACAAAATCTTTGACAAATACTTTCTTGAGATACATTTTTCTTGGCTCCAAATCAGCATCTTCACGAATAATCTTATGAAGAATATCTAAACTATTATCGCCACTAATTCTAATTATCGCCACACCACTGTTTCCAGCAGGTGTTGCTAATGCTACAATTGTTTCCATGTTTATTATTATAGCATATAATAATAATTTTCGCTAGATATTTTATAAAAATAAATTAATCAAATTTGATTTATCTAGCATGAAGAGAAATTTGAAAACAAAAAATCCACTAAAAAGTGGATTATAATAATTCAATCGTGTCGTCTTCGGATAATTCTGAAGCATCTGCCTTGGTGATAAAATAGAAAACAGATGAACCATCTTCGTTGTCGATTCGTTTGCCTACAAGCAAAGTTTCGTTAAATTCTGGTTTATAAATATAGGTTTTATTATCTTTAGTATAAACAATAGAACCCTCAAAAACCTCTACGCCATCTGCAGGAAGATTGATGTCTTGACCCTTATTGTTATAAAACCTCTTGTAGTCATCAAATGTGATCATCAATCCAAAAGAGTAAAACTCATGAGTAATCTTAGGATTAGGTCGTCTAGGAGCACTTTCCAAATATATAGGAGCTTTAGTGTAATCTGCATCTTTGTAATATAAAAATCCATAGTCATTTTCTTCGTCAAAACCTATATCAAAATATTTATTTGACGAAACGGTAGTGGCTGGCTTGATTGGAGGCAAAGGATAAGCATATAGTTTACTCATAATAACTCCTTTATGATAATTAGATTATAACATAGATAGGGGTTATTGTCAACATATTATTCTACAGTTACAGATTTTGCCAATGAACGTGGTTTATCAGGATTTAATCCTTTTTTTATACTAGTGTGATAGGCGATAAATTGCATTAGTATGATGCTTACTATTGGCATCAATGAATCATTGGGTATATTTAGTTTGGTATTTTGATAAGCAGAAGTTAGATCAATGTCATGATTAGATATAGTGATCACATTGGCACCACGAGCTATTACTTCTAATGCGTTTGAGATAGATTTTTCTATTAATTGTTTTTCAGTCATAAATACAAAGACAAAAGTACCTTTTTCAATAAGAGATATAGTGCCATGTTTTAATTCTCCAGAAGGATATGCTTCCGAATGAATGTATGATATTTCCTTTAGTTTCAAACTTGCTTCCATAGCGGTAATGTAATCAAAATTTCTACCGATCATGTATATATCGTGTTCGTCGTAGATCTTATCGGCAATTTGGCTGGCGATATCTTCTATGTCTTTCAGGTTTATTGTGAGAGATAATTCGGTTAGATGTTTGTGAGTCATCTTGTATCGGGTTAGATCTTGACTAAAATATGAGCTTAATAAGTAAAAAATTGTTAATTGACCAATGTATGCTTTGGTGCTAGCGACAGCTACTTCGGTACCAGCGTATGTATATAGACAATAATCTGCAACAAATGTAATGCTGGAGTTTTTGACATTGGTAATCGCAAGAGTTGTGCAACCTTTTGCTTTGGCGATTTGTAATGCCTTTAAAGAGTCTGCAGTTTCTCCGCTCTGACTTACAATTATTGCGAGAGTGTTTTCATGAATATTGGTATTAGAATAAATAAACTCGCTAGCGATCTCACATTTAATATTCAGGTTAGTATTTTCTTCTAATAACTTTTTACCAATAAGGCCAGCGTGATATGCTGTGCCACAGCCGATAATTAATATGTTTTTAGTGTCCTTTACGATATTAAAAGGAAGATGATCCATCATATCGTTTATGTCGGAATAATACATACAAGTATTTTTAATAGTAGCAGGGATTTCATATATTTCTTTTCGCATGAAATGATCAAAACTTCCCTTGCTGAATGATTTTTGCTGATCAACTTTTATTTTTTCTAATTCAATCAGTTCTAAATTTTCATC
Source organism: Clostridia bacterium (assembly GCA_046882085.1). GTDB lineage: Bacteria > Bacillota > Clostridia > Christensenellales > UBA1242 > Onthoplasma. The sequence goes on along the minus strand of JBKSNA010000016.1, from coordinate 2,408 downwards.
AAAAATCTCTACTTTATTAGGGCTAAGAATGGAGATATTGTTGTTCTCTAAAATGTGAACGTATTCTACTTCTCCTATACCATTAATATCGCTAGAAACTTTAGTTTCATTTTGTCCCATTCCTAATACACAGGGAGAAATATTTTTCACTACATAAATTTTATCAGGTTCATATTTTGTGAGTAATGCTATAGCATAACTACCTTTAAGCATATCGCAAACTTTTCTAAGTGTATGAAGCATATCTCCATTGTAATATTCTTCTACTAATTTCAATACCACTTCGCTGTCGGTATCGGAAGTGTAACTAGATTTGGTAATAGATTTTAATTCTTTATAGTTCTCGATGATACCATTATGTACTAAACAAAACTCACCATTGTCGGATACGAAAGGGTGTGCATTGTTTTGTGTAGGAGATCCGTGAGTAGCCCATCTTGTATGAGATATTGCAGTAGTAGATGATATATTTTTCTTTTTCACAGACGATATGAGATTTTGAATCTCTCCCACTTCTTTTATTACTGATATTTTATTATTATCCACATATCCAATTCCTGATGAATCATATCCTCTGTACTCCAAATTAGATATACCTTCTAAAGTGGCATCTATTACGTTTTTATTACTAACGATTCCAAATATTCCGCACATAAAATCCTCCTAAAATTCAATATTATATGTATGACAGATTTTCTGTTGTTGACAAAAATATTTGGTTATGCTAATATTTAGTCATGCAGAGATGTCAGAGTGGTCGAATGAGCACGATTGGAAATCGTGTGATGTGAAAGCATCCGCAGGTTCAAATCCTGTTCTCTGCGCCAATATAATTAAATTTTTTAACGCAGTCGCCCTATTCTCTGCTTCAAAAAAAGGAGACTAATCTCCTTTTTTCTTTGCTCTCATTTCTTTCTTGCTGATACCGTGTTGGATCGGATCCCACTTCACTTTCTTATACTTAAACATAGCACTGAATGCAATAGGATAATATGTAGCCATGAAGAATGGGAATGTGAAGTTGAATAACACTTTTTTCCACCAAGGCATTTCTATCTTTTTTCGCTCGGTGATGTTTAGAAGTAATGCTATAACGAACATGATAAGATATAGGCTGATTAACAGTGTGCCGACCTGCGTTGCTAGACAGATTAGTGCAGATATATCCCATAAAACAAGAGATATTAATGCGAATCCTATAATTGCTACAGTTAATGCTATAGCTATGACAAGCATTGCACCGATATTTGTAAATATGTCCCAGCATGAGAAATTTTTGAATGAATTTTTGATTAAAGGTACACCATATTTGCCTAAGGTTTGATAATATCCTTTAGTCCAACGTTCACGTTGCTTCCATGATTGGCGCATGGTTTCAGGCTGTTCATCGTAAAATTCCGCCGTATGACAATAACCGATCTTGCCACCTTTTAACACATATTCCATACTACTCTGGACGTCTTCAGTAAGCATGAAGAATTCCCAGTTATTGAATTTTTTCACAAGTGCGCTACTAATCAAGAATCCTGTACCGAGAATTGTAGAAGATGTGTGCAGAATCATTCTGGCATTGTTTAGATGTTTTGCTTCATGCAAGAACCAATAACCATATCCAGAAGTGATCCAGTTAGTTCCGAAATTTTTAGAATTTCTATAAGAAGTTATCATTTCATAACCGCTATCATAAACTTTATTCATTTCTGTAATAAAGTTTGGTTTGATTTCGTTATCTGCGTCTAGTACAATGTATGCCTCAGGTACGATGTCAGAGTATTCTTCACTATGTAATTTTGTAAATAAGAAGTTGAGAGCATATCCTTTGCCTATTTGATCTAGGTTGTTTCGCTCGAATACGATACAGCCCTTATTTCTGCAAATTTCAGCAGTATTATCTGTACAATTATCTGCTATTACAAAAATTTTCAACATGCTTTGTGGATAATCACTAGCATAAATGCTGTCAATAAGTCTTCCTATTACTCTACTTTCATTTCTTGCAGATATTACTATACCTATTGTGTGAAATCTAAATATTTTATCTTTTACTTTTGCATTTTTGATACTACCAATAATAAGATATACAAATTGGTGTACATACATTACAAAGAATAATAAAGCTACCACCTGCATGAACCAATAGATTACATTTGTCATCGGTGTGCGTGCTGGTAAGGTTCCATTATTAATAATTAAGTCTATAATAAATCCCATACATTCTCCTAATGGACGGATTCTAACATAAAAAATAAGATTTGTAAAGTCGTAAACAATAAAAAATTGTTTATTAATGTATATAATTAAATAGATTTAAATAAAATTTCAAACAAATTTTTAATAAATACTTGCAAGTTTACAAAATTTATGCTACAATATAAAAGCATCAAAATATGCGTCCTTAGCTCAGCTGG
>JBKSNA010000015.1:0-4959 GCA_046882085.1 Clostridia bacterium | reverse complement strand
CTAGTAATCAAGATAGAAAGCAAATTCGCTAAAAGTATGGCAAAAATTTTTCACTATGGAGAGAGGCAAACAAATGAAGCGTTTATCGAAATGTTTAGTTTTATTAAAGAAAACAAACATTTCTATAAAGCATTTCTGAATATTCCATATGCGACACTTGCCGAAACGAACACAAAGGTAGATGTACTAAAACATATTGGAGAAAATACTAATATTGATAAATCGAACAAAATGGGAATATTTTACCGAGCGAGTTTCTTTGGTGCGGGGATCAAGGAAATGTGTAGACTATGGCTAAAGTATGACTGTCGAGAATCTCCTGAGCAAATGGCAAAGTTGTTGCTTGACGAATATGGCGATAGAAAAATATAGAAAAAATCAAGACAAGATAGTCTTGATTTTTTATTGATAAAACTAAATATTCGCTGTATTAGATAATTGTTCTTTGGCTGATTTGAATGCCTTGAGATAATTTTTCTTGAATCCTTCATTATTTTTAATATTATCTTTCATCATATCTAACATTGTGGTGAAATCATCTGCTCCAATAGCTACTAATCTAGAGATATTAATGTGTAGTGTTGGCATATCAAATAATTCTTTATGAATGAATGCTACAAAGCGAATATCGTATTCTATAAGATCTTTGAACATCAATTCATAATATCCAAACTTTTTATGACCTATTACTTTATCAGAATTAGCCTTTAGAGTGGATAATAGTTGGGATAAATTATGCATAACGACCTCTAAATCTTCAAAAGTGATCTCATCGGTAGGATCTTCGTCGATATCATTGGCTAATCTAATGATTAGATCGTATGCTTCTTTCATATTTTGTTTAGTTTCTTCTTCCCATTCTTGAAGTTGTTTTCTACGAAGACGATCAAAAGATTGAATGATCTTTATACCAGCGAAAGCGTCTTGAAATTCTTTACTTTCTCTAGTGGATTTTCGTCTATCTGCTTGTTCTTTTTCTCTCATCTCTGTATTATAATTATCTAATATTATTTTATTAATATTCCAAGCGAAGTCGCTAATCTTTTTTGACATAAAATACCTTCCTATATAGTTATTGCAAGTATTTTATCAGAAATTACATATTTTGTCAATGTAAGAATAAAACAAAGATTAATTTAATATTTTATTATATGAAAAAGAGTAGAATTAGAGCTAATATTGTGATTATTTTAATGCTCATAGTACTATCTGGAGTGGCTATTGGTAATGTGGCTACGAAGTCTGTACAAGCAGATAATAGAGTTATTTATTCTGGAGATACGAGTCAAAATAACGTTTGTTTTATGGTCAACGTGTATCAGGGGAATGAGTATATTTTGGACATGTTAGACGTGTTGGATTATTATAAGGTGAAGACTACATTCTTTATTGGTGGATCATGGGCGGTTAAGAATTTGGATCTAGTGCGAGAAATCTATACTCGCGGTCATGAGCTAGGTAATCATGGATTCAATCATAGAGATCAGGATATATTAAATTATAATGAAAATTATCAAGAGATCAATATGTGCCATCAAGTCATTAGCGAGAATCTTGGAATTGAGATGAAGCTGTTCGCTCCACCTAGCGGAGCATATAGCAGTAAGACTGTTGATGCTGCATCTGATCTAAACTACAAAACTATCATGTGGACAAGGGATACTATTGATTGGAGAGATCAAGATAGTGAGCTAATATACAAACGCGCGGTAAAAGATATGTCTAATGGAGATCTAGTACTAATGCACCCTACAGAAAAAACAGCTGAGACACTTGCGAAAATCATTTCAACCGCTATCAATAATGGTTTCAATCCTACGACTGTATCAAAATGCTTATCAATTTAAATCATAAAAAACAGTCTAATCATTAGACTGTTTTTCTTCGTTTTTATCAAGTTTTTCAGTATCACCATGAGCAATAGTTAGTACATAGCAGGCGGTTGCGCCACCATTCATTAGTATTCTACTTAGTTCACTGGCGGTAGAGCCTGTAGTGAGTAGGTCATCAATTATGAGAATCTTCTTATTTTTTATGATCTTTTTCATTTCTGGTTTTAGCTTATATACATCACGTACATTTTCGACACGATCAGTATATCCGAGTGTTGTTTGACTAACATTGTCTACGACCTTATCCGTCATATCAATAAAAGGAAGGAATGTGAGATCGCTAAAATTCTTCGCTAATAGTTTAGACTGATTAAATCCACGAGCCTTTTCTCTATTCGTGTGGAGTGGTACACAAGTAACATAGTCTGGAGATATATTCATGGTAGCGTATAGTTCAGCTAAGTATTTCGCCAGTGGTGGAATGTAGTGTTTCTTTGAATCATATTTGATAGAGCGAATAATTTGCATTATCTTATCGTCGTATACAAACACACTACGAGCAGAGACGAAATCATAGTTGTTAATTTTACAATTCACACATACACCTGTGTTGTTCTCACTAATCGGAGCACCGCATCTTGGACAAAATCTATTAATATATGGTAAAATCTTTTGACAACGTATACAAGTGTTGTTGTGTTCATCTTGATTTAGTTCTTCATGACAAAACATACACTTAATGTCGCTAGGGAAAAGTGTATCCAAAATATATTTACCAAATTTATGTAATCTATTTTTCATTATATATCTTTTGTAAATTCGTCTTTAATAAAATCTTTTAGTAATGTAAAACGCTTGGCAGTATAATTATTATGAATCATGCGGGCTAAAATTTGCTTGCTACCGATAAGTACTACAGTCTTCTTAGCGCGAGTGATAGCGGTGTAGAGAAGATTGCGAGTAACGATGATAGGCGCACCTGGTACAAGTGGTATCACTACGCAGTCGAATTCACTACCTTGGCTCTTGTGTATAGTAATAGCATAGGCTAAAGTGATCTGGAATAGATCAGTCTTAGCATATCGACAAATCTTACCATCGTCAAAGCGTACTGTTACTTCATATGTTTCAGGTTCTATTCGGGTAATGTAGCCAATATCTCCATTGAATACACCACTGCCTTCTTGCATAGTGCCATTTTCTTCATATTTTACATAAGGCATTTCATAGTTATTGCTAATCTGCATTATCTTGTCGCCGACATGGTATTTGGTAAATTCAGTCGTAAGTTCCACACCTGTGAAATGCGGATTAATAGTCATTTGAAGTCGCTTATTTAGATTGTCAATACCGCAAGGACCTGCTTTCATAGGTGCTAATACTTGAATTTCTTCAGGTTTATAGCCGAAGTGTTTAGGAAGTCGGGTCGTAACTAGATCTACTATTGTTTCACTATTGGCGACTAAATCCTTGCCGGCTTCGTAGAAGAAATCTCGACTAGTATTATCAATAATAGGCATTTTACCGCCATTGATTAGGTGGGCGTTAGTGATGATTAAGCTGTCATTGCCTTGTCTATAAATATTGACTAGTTGAGTAGTGTGAATACGTTTACTTTCAATGAGATCACGGAGTACGTTACCTGCGCCTACACTTGGGAGCTGGTCTTTATCACCTACCATGATAAGTCGAGTAGTGGTGCGGAGAGCCTTCAGGAGATGGTAGAACAAATTCACGTCCACCATACTCATCTCATCGATGATTACCACGTCAGCATCGATTGGATTATTTTCGTTTCGGTGGAATATTCCATCGCCATCAGACGGATTCATTTCTAATGCACGATGAATTGTTTTTGCTTCCATATTACTTGTTTCGCTAAGTCTTTTCGCTGCACGACCGGTAGGTGCACAGAGGAGGACTCGCTTGTTTTCTTGCTTGAACATCTCTAGTATACATCGAACAATGGTGGTTTTTCCTGTACCTGGTCCACCGGTGATGATGGATACACCTTTAGTGAGGCTTGACTGTACCGCGTCAGTTTGCTCGCCGTTGAGTTGGATCTTGTGTAATCGTTGATAGAAATTGATACCATCTAAGAAATTAATGTTATCTACGAATTGATTATACGACATTTTGTAGAGTTTTCTAGCGATATAGATCTCTTGGAAATAAAGTTTGGTTAGCATACAGATATCTTCGCCATGGTGTGTAAAATTCTTCACCATGCCTTCGATCTGTAGGTACTCTAAACATTTTAGCACCATAGATTTCTCATTCTCAGAGAAGGATAAAATCTCGATACAATTATTCGCCAGATCATCTTGGAGCATATAGGTATGCCCTTCTCGCTCACTAGCAGTCTTCAATGTATATATGATGCCAGCCTTGATTCGTTCTTCGCCGTATGGATCGATGCCGACCTTGACTGCGATCTTGTCTGCAGTTGTGAATCCTATGCCGTCTACTTGGGATATTAATTGGTATGGATTATTTTTCACTACTTCGATAGTTTTTTCTTTATAGATATTGTAGATCTTGATAGCCATATTGGTGGTAATGTAGTGCGACTGAAGGAACATAATGACATTCTGCATTTCTTTCATGTCGTTATAGGCATTAGAGATAAGGATTGCTTTTTCTTTACTAATGCCACGGATCTTGGCCAACTTCATAGGGTTATATTCGAGAATTGTGAGAGTATCTTCTTTGAACTCGTCTACAATCTTCTTTGCGGTAACAGGGCCTATTCCGTATATAAGACCGCTGGATAGGTATTTCTCGATGGCTGGAAGAGTAGTAGGCTCGACTACTTTCGCTGAGTCGATTCTAAATTGTTCGCCGAATTTCTTGTTGACTATGAATTCACCTTCGAGCTCTAGAGTCTGTCCTTCAAAGACTTCAGGGACAGTACCGACTGCTGTTATACGCTTCTTATCGTATGACAAAGAAAGAACAGAGTATCCGTTCTCAACATTTCTAAATACAGTATTCTCTACATTTGCCACTAATTTCATGTAATATATAATACACGATTTTTAGTTTTTTAGCAAATGTAATTAATATGAAAGTTGATCTATATTTTTTATATTAAATTTCAAGTATGTATTGAAAAGTCGTTGAGAAT
>JBKSNA010000014.1:0-28269 GCA_046882085.1 Clostridia bacterium | reverse complement strand
ATAACTGTTGATAATGGTAGTGAGTTTTCTGATAGTATTGCATTGGAACGTAGTATCTATGGCAGAAACAGTCAGCGAACGAAAATGTATTATTGTCATCCTTATTGCTCATGTGAACGTGGAACTAATGAACGCATAAATCGAGAGATAAGAAGACTTGTTCCAAAAGGAACTGATTTGTCAAAATATACACGTGAACAAGTGCAACAAGTTGAAGATTGGGTTAATGATTATCCACGTCAAGTTTTAGGTTTTAATAACTCACGAACTTTGTTTGAATATCATTATTCAAAATTGATTGCATAACAATTGAATATCTAAACAAAAAAACAAGCTGTAAAACTCGCTTGTTTCTTTTCGTATCTAAAATTCGAAAATCTCCACCAAAACTAACCTAAAATGGCCTAACAGCATTAAATTTAATGCTGTTAGTAATGAAATTATACAAATTTTTAACTTTTTTTAATTTTTTTCGCATTTACGTTTGACATTTATAGATTGTTTTTGATCTTTTGAGATAATCTTCCTACCAATTATGTCTATATCCCCTGCTCCAACGAATGCCACAGCATCAAAATCTGCAATTTTTTTCTTTAGATTTTTTATGCTTGCACAATATTTTACGTTTGGATTATATTGTTTCGTTATACTATATAGCTCCTTCGCACTCATACCTTGATTAGCATTTTCTCTCGCAGGATATTCTTTGTATAGAATCAAATTTTTAACATTTCTCAATACCGAAACAAACTCTTTTATAAATATTTTCGTCCTAGAATATGTATGTGGTTGAAATATGATAAGATTATTTGGATAGTCAACATTGAATGTATCTATAAAAGCCTTTAATTCTGTAGGATGATGAGCATAATCTATGTACGCATTCATAGATCGTAGTTTACCGATTCTCTCATATCTTCGCTCTACTCCTGAGAATGTAGTTATTACTTTTCTAATACTCTTCTCGTCTACACCGAGTCTTCGTGCGACCGCCACAGCCAACGATACATTTTTCTTATTATGCTCTCCATGCAATTTCGGCTTGATATCTATATTTTCATTAACAAATTCTACACCTTTATACTTAGATAAGAATCTCGTACTTTTATCTCTAAATACGAGTCTAGTATTAGCTCTTCGTATAAATGAGATAAATGCCGATCTCAGCTGAAAAATACTACCATAACTATCCATATGTTCTGCTTCCACATTGGTGATCACTGCAATATCTGGATAAAGTGATAAAAAACTTTTATTATACTCACAAGCTTCTATCACTAAATAATCATCTCCTAATGAAAATCTAGAGTTGGCGATATCTGCCCCAATATGACTAGACACTTTCTTATCTCCCGCTCTTAGCATTTCATATATTAATGTAGCAGTAGTAGTCTTACCATGTGTACCGGCGACAGCGATGACTTGCTTGAATTTTTTACTGAGCCAATTTAGTGCCACAGCGCGATCTATTATCTTTACGTTGTTTTTCTTCAAATATTGAATGTATTTATTGTCTTTGATAGCACCTGTTTTGATACATATATCCACATCACAAATATCTTTATCAAATTTATGTAATACTTTGATTCCTTTCTCTTGACAGATATTAGTGAATTTACTTTCCTTTGCATCATAACCATAAACCTTCACTCCGATATCCTTAAAAGCACAAGCCAACTGGTGCATGCTAACCCCACCAATGCCTAAAAATAACACCGATCTAATCTCTATTTTATTCATATCTTTACATATGAAAAAATATTTCAATAAGCAACAAATATTCAAAATTTTAAGTAGAATTCTACTTATTAATCCTTTCCTTACTTTTTTATGCTAAAATATTGATATGTACAAAAGAATTGGTGAAAAAATAAAAAATTTAAGAATATCTAAAAATTTAACTATTAAAGAATTATCAAAGGCTATTGGGATCAATAGTCGTACTTTATCAGATTGGGAAAATGCAAAACGTAAACCTCAGTTATTAAAATTTATAGAATTAATAAACTTTCTCAACACTTCTCTAGATTATTTAATAAAATAAATTCAATAATGTCATTGCGAGGAGAACTTTAGTTCGACGTGGCAATCTACAATTAATTCTTACTATGCTCCAGCTGTAGATCCTCACGTCGCGATCACATCGCTCCTCAGGATGACATGATCGTTCCGCTTCACTCAGAATGACATATAGTCTTCAAGATGCTATTTTTTTAGAATAACAATGATGCAAACCGATAAATACGATAAAATAATTTTCTATAAAAATAGCAATATTCTAGTGAAATTAGTTGCAAAATATGGAGATTTTAGGTTAGAATAATAATGACTACAAGTTCTAGAGGTGTAGTTAATTTATAAAAGGGGAAGGTGAACAGACTTGAATATCACAGACATCAGAATCAGATTGGTGACTAAAGAAGATAGCAAGTTGAAAGCCGTAGCTTCTTTCACTATTGATAACGCTTTCGTTATTCATGATGTGAAGATTATCGAAGGAGCTAATGGTAATTTCATCGCTATGCCATCTAAGCAAGCACCAAGTGGCGAGTATAGAGATATCGTACACCCATTGAACACTGAGACAAGAGAACAAATCGTTTCTGCGATCTTGTCAGCCTATGAGAAAGAAAAAACATCTCAAGGTAATGAATAATAAACTAATTTCTTAGTTTGTTGTTAGTACAATAAAGTGAGAGATTAGCATTTCGCTTTGTTGAAATTAAAAATATCTGCCAATCGGCAGATATTTTTTTTATTACTTTTTATAATTTTATGTAGATTACCATAATCAAAAGATCTCGCAATGACATTATTTAGGGTTCCCACAAGAACTTATGTTCGTAGTGGGATTAAGGAGAGATTGTCTTCAAGGTCTACGATTGCGTTCAGCAATCCGACTAAGAGACATATCTCGACGCTATGCTACGAAACTTAAAACAATTCCATTGCCAGCAGTCCAAACTGTACTCAAGTCAAATGTCAAAGTCTTAGTTTCTTCATTATAATATTTGTAGAAATCATCATATGCGCAGTTGAATGTGAATGATCCTGTGAATGAATTACTAATATTAAATGCGTCATTTTCAACATATTTTACAAAGCTATTACCATTGTAAGTATTGCCTATAGGAATAAATATTGCAAATCTATGAATAATACCCATTGCTTTCTTAGTATTGTTCACACCTTCACGAGAAGTATTGATCACTACACTCTTCATGATACCAGCGCTCTCTGGCTCGTCATAGATATTGTATTTTGTATTGTCATTGTCATTTTCCATTACTGCAGCATAATCAGTCCATGACTCTCTATACATAGTACCAGCACCAACGATGGCACTATCAATAGTAGCATTGTTTAGGTTTGCTCCGCTTGGGAAGATGAGAGCAATCAATGAACTTCTAGTGCTATTCAATGCTCCTTCGATTCTACTCTTAGCTTGAATGTTAGATATAGTACCCTTAGAGAATTCGTATACTACACCGGCTACATATTTGTCGCCTTTGATAGTATTCTCATCAATGGCCTTTGTTTCTACATTATAATTAGCCACTAGCACTTGATCAATAGTATTTTGACCATTGGTAGTCATAGATACTACTACACCTGCAACAATGTTACCATTAATATTAGATCCTGCGATCACTTGAGAAATAGTACCCTTATTCTCTACTACCACACCACCAACTCTAATATTGTTGTTCTCGTAATAAGTACCAAGGTTTTCCATTACATTCTTAACATTTGCAATAGATCCATTATTAATAGCAGTGATACCACCAATATTAATAGTTACGCTCATTGCTTTAGCCACAAATATACCAGCGCCTGCAATATTTGTATTGCTAATAGTACCGAAGTTTTCACCAGCCACACCACCAGCGTACACATTAGCTGTAGCATCTTGGATAGACATATTAATAACCATTCTAACTGTATCAACAGTACCAAAGTTCTCAGCTACGATACCGCCAACACGATTTTCTGAAATATTGAATACTGAGATTGATGCATGACCTGCAGTATTGAAGATAGTACCATAGTTTTGACCTACCATACCACCAATTTTTGCCTTGCCTGCAAGTGTTACATTGATATTAGCATCAACAATGTTAGCCGCTGAATTGATACCGATAATACCACCAGCTACTAGAGTGTTAGTGATAGAAGTTAGGTTCACTCCAGACACTTGTACTTTATTAACATTTGTTTTCTCTATGAATCCTGCTAAACCACCAAAGTTGCTGATCTCAGCTGAAGTAATACCACCTTCGAAAACAACATTAACATTCTCTACTAGAGATGTAGATACATCATTGCTAGAAGTGATAATACCCGCCAATGCGCCACCATTAGTAGCATTAGCAGACATATTTGTTACAATAATAGTAAGATTTTTCACTGTACTATTATCAATTTTTCCAAATAATCCTAGTAAACCATCTTTGGCATTAGCAAGATTCACTCTAATAGTAGAACCATTACCATCTATAATACTGTTTACTACATTGATAGGAGTATGATTGTCTAATTCATAAGTCTTAGCATCGCTAAACTTGATATTAGCATCAACAATATCTAAAGAGAATACATTATTGAAATTATCTTCGTCAGTATCAGTAACATCTAGATCTCTCATGAAATATTCACCAGATGGACTAGATGGATCTTGATTATTCATGGTAAGCATAGGTAGTCTCGCACTAGATATGCTCCAAATATAATCAGTATCCCACATTTTAATATTAGATTTATCTACAGCATAGAAGATATAAGAATTAGCATTAACTGCGTCAGATACACTAGCGAATCCTCTAACCATATATAATGAAGCTTCTGGATTATAGAATACTGCACGATTAGTGTATTCATCATTTAATACTACGAAATATGAATTATTAAAACTAGCCACTAAATCAGTATCTACAATTTCTGTATCATTTGCCTTAATAGCAATATTACCGATCAAATGTCTAAGCATAGTAGACACTACATCAAATCCCGTACCAGACTCAGTAATTTTACCTACGAATGCGCCATAATTAGTAGCATTACTAGATGTATTAGCATAAGATTGTTGGATAGATCCATTCTCGCTAGTGATCACGAACTCACCTACGAATCCACCTACCGCCTGCATATTCTCGCCTGTTGTGATAGTTACATCATTAGCATAAGTAGCTTGGATAGTAGCCACATCTACCTTACCTACGAATCCGCCTATTATAGCAGAATCAGTATTGGATACATTTATATTAGCACTTTCCACTGCAGATACTTGAAGTTTTGTACCATTATATAGTCCAGCGAATGCACCTGTAATATTCGCATTGTTAGTATTTACTATGGTTGCATTTTCTACTAATACATTCTCTACACTACCAGAGATCACACCAGCCAAAGCACCAGCATAAGCATACGATCCAGATATAGTAGCATTCGCAATAGTCAAATCTCTAACCTCTGCACCTGCATTGATAGTTGAGAAAAGACCAGCATTAGAATATGCACCATTCAAGTTCATACCGCTAATAGAATAACCATTACCATCAAACTTACCAGAGAAACCAACCCAACTATTGCTGTTAGTATTGAATCCAATAGGGTTAAATTCGCTAGATAAGGCAACATTGTTCATTAATACATAGTTAGCATTAAGGTCATATACTCTACCGATCTTGTTTAGTTCAGACTCGCCAAATACGTAATATGGATTCTCTTCACTACCATTGCCTACGTGTACCACTATCTCAAATTTAGAATATTTCTTATTGTTAGTACCAATCACTAAAGTAATATCGCCCTTAGCTTCAGATGATACCACATAGCAGTTAGACTCAGCATTATAACTAATAGCATTGTTGATAGACTCTCCGCCTGCATTGTAGTCAAACTCAGTCTTGTGATGAGGTTTCTTTCTAGTAATACCTAGAGAATCTACACTGAAAGTATCGCCTGTATTGCAGAAGATTTCCTTTGTTTTAATAGAAATCACTTCATCGTTTCTAAGGAAATAATAAGTAGTAAGTCCTAGCGACACTACCACCACTATAGAAACTAAGAAAACTAAAAATTTCTTCATATTTTTCTCCCAATGTCCCAAATAGGACCGAATGATCTATCGATATTATATCTTAAATCTCAAATTTGTCAATACCCAAAAATAAATTTTTTTCTTCCAAATAGTGAAACTATATATAGAATATATGTGCCATGTATGAATAAATGTCCATATTATAGATTTGTCATTGTAAACTTTGTTTATATCATTTAAAGAGCAGTCGAAGGATCAAGTGTAGATTCCCACGACTATGTACCCCATTTCGACAAGATCTCATGGTGACCCCGTTAGTCTCGGAATGACATGACCGTTGTCATTGCGAGGAGTGTGACGACGTAGCATCTACAACAAATATTCAGTAAGACTTAACTCATAATTTTTTAATAAAAAATTTAAAAAACCATATATCATTTATTTGACAATAATCCCCGTTTTGCTATAATGATGGTAAATAGCCTATGGCTAATCTAAATAATATTTACGAGGTGAAATTATGGAAAACAATACTCAAGAAAATCTAATCGTTAAGAAATTTAATCTCTTATCTGCAATCAAGAATGTAGGTAAGCGATCCCTCATAGCTCTAATGCTAGCATCTATGTTAGCGACTACCCCAGCATGTACGCCTCGCGATAACGACCCTAACACTAACGAGAACGGCAACGAAAATAACAATGAAAATCAAAACAACAATGGCAACCAAAATGGCGGTAGTCAGAATGGTCAGACTAATAAGTATTCCGAATATAGTTCACTCCTACAGGGAGTGCTTACTAGCACTGAATATAATAGTCTAATATCTCAATTCAAAATAGAAGCTCAAAACAATGGCTGTAGAAAAATACTAAATTATATCCACCCATTTGGTTTTCTAGAAGATGAAGGTTTCGATATCTCAGCTATCAAGGCTGGTAATCTAGAGTGTCATACTTCACCCTTTATATACCAAGATGAGCCAAATAATCTATACATGGCATTAGCAGTAAAAGATGGATCACACTATGTTAATTATTTATTAAAATACCAATTATCTGACCAAGAGATGAATGAATATCGCACCTTTACTGGTAAATATGCTACTTACCAAGCATATTTCTTTAATGACGCTATCTCTAGAGCCAAGACTCCTACTATCGTGAGCGAAGTCAATGTATCTAGCGACACCTTCAACAGTGCTCATCATAGATATTTTACTCAGACTGCATCCTCCAAGATTTATAAAGACATCGTATATGGTGAAAATATTGAACCATTCTCTACTAGTCTAGTGATACTTACTGATTATGATCTAGAGGCGAAGAATTTCTCCGTATTCGTAGTCCCTAGAATTGACTATTCTCGAGATCTATTTATAGAAAGTCTCAAAGTAGGCAAAATTCAACTTAAAGTAGCATATGGGCTTCCGATTGAAATTGAAAACGATGTATTTATTGATCCGGATGACCTATACTCAGACTGTGAAATAAGTGCTACAAATCCTAAAGATGCCTATGTGCCAATATATAGTTCTGCAGTCTCATTAACTGACATTACTAAGTCAGACACTGAATTCTCGATATCTAATTATACATAATCAATAATAAAAAAGTGCAAGATTTACTTGCACTTTTTTTGTGAAAATATACTGTATTTTAATCATTTGTTTTTATAAATTAATTATTTAATTGTAAACCCACCTGATGCTATAGATATACCAGAATCAGTATTTGTAGACCAATATGGGAACACAGCAGTTCCTGCATTAGCAGTACCCATACACACCTTGACACTTTCGGTGAAATATGTAGTCCTGCCGTTATATCCTATGAGTCTCTTATCTATCTTAACTGGTACTTTAGTAATAGGATTATAGGTATACCATGTTCCACTTAGATCATCTTTTAAGTTAGGATAACCGTTATCTCCAGTATTCACATGATATTTAAATCTAGTATATAGCTTCTCTTGAGCATTGATCAAATACTTCATGAATATATGCTCTCCATCTGAAGATTGTAGATATCGATCATAGAGAAGTCCATCAGTTTTCCTTGTTGCTGTTACTTGTTTCTTGTATACTTTATAAGTATAATTTCCTTCTTCATCTGGTCCTATTTCCCTAATAAGATATTCAGATGTATTACCAAATGCTAATTGGTCTGACGCATCATCAGGATTGTAATCAGTCGCATCTAATATATAGATATTTTCATCCTGATCTACCACATACTCACCCTCATATAAATAATATGTTGGAGTATGTGATATGTTACCAGTTTCGCTTTGTTGATATAAATATACATCTTTAATAGTAGTAGTACTACTAGAGTAGATATTCTCTAATGAATCCAAGTACATTCTAATATTAATACTGTCGGTATTAGGTATACTAGTGCCTTCTCCAATCCTCATTCCGTTTGTATATATATTGCCAGTGCCCGACGTTAATCCTTTGCAATTATATTTATAATATGTTGGCGTTTCAATTGTTTCAGTAATTGGATTACCATCAGCATCTTCTTTAGTTTCTGTTGTCCCCACATTCACTAATATCCAATCTATACCTTCTACTCCGTCAGGTTGTACTGCACCATATTTCTCGTATACGGCATACATTTCTTTTAGTCCTGATACATTCTTGTATCTACCATTAGCAGTATAATATCCACCTAAGATAACAGTATACCCTTTAATGTCAGTATCTTTCAATTTAAAGCCATCAATACTTGTATCAACTAATTTTTGCTCATACTTTAAATCCTCACCTGTTGTGCTAACAATGATTTTATCGGTTAGTTCTTGTTCATTTCTACTCCAGCTAGGATATTCGAGATGACTAGTATAATATTTGCCATCTTTATAAATTATTGCGTTATTAGGATAATATTGACTACCATCGCTAAATACATACTCACCATCCACCATGCTACCATATACATAAGTATAACTATCTTTCCTGATATAGTGTGTTCCTTCAATGTCTAAAGGTGTACCCTCCGTATTTTCTCTAGGAGTGAAATTATGAGCTTTCTCTTCTGATATTACTGCACCTTTTTCAGAGATGTAATATACTCCTTGATAGTATACATATTTCTTAACGATAGCCTCAGTCTTACTCATAAGACCATTGGCATCATCGTCTCCCATCTCAAAGTACTCTTCATTATCTTTTAATGCATCATATTCTTGCTTGGTCTTATATCCAGTAGCCACAGGATCCTTAACATATTCACCTTTCTCATCTACTAGAGGAACATACAGATACATATGTGTATAATAATCATCTGGACGTACTGAAGAATAATAGATATATGAATGACTATTAAAATCAATAGTGTGCTCTTGCGTATTAGCAGTACCATTACCATACACTTTCTTGGTATATGATTGAGATAAGAATCCTGCACTAGTAGATCTAGAAGCAGTATATAATTCTCTACCATAACCTGAACCGATAGCCTGAGATTGACTGCCAGCGGCACATATACCCGCAGTCGCCCCCATTAGAGCAAATGTAATCAAAGCTCTTCCTGCTGCCTTACCAACCGCCTTCCTAAGCCTTTGTCTTAGGGTCATCGTTATTCCTTTTTCAACCAACTTTTTAGCACTAGTTAAGTACAGCGATGAACCAAATGAAAGTAGTGCCACTATGATATCAATAATCCAACCATATTTACGTATCCAATCGGCTATTTCTTGTTCGATAGAAACCTCTCCCTCGTCCGCTTTTCCTTTGTTACTTTCATCGTCTAATACAAATCCGTTTACCTCAAATAAAGATCCTGTGCGTCCAGGTGTCTCACTATCCTCATAAATAATATCAAATATGAAATAAGCTGAGGTACTACAATCTGTACTTAAATAGTCTACTGTGGTTTCTTTCGGTTGTTTATTTTCATCTGTATATTTATATTTTATGCTTAGTGTTCCCTTAGTTTTATCATCATTACTTTCGTAACTATAATCTGCATTTGCAAAACTGATGCCGTCTTCCTTCTCTTGAGCTTTGATCAAATTATCTCTATCATCACTTAAATATCCATCAACTAAATAAACCAATGACACAGTGGTTGCAGATTCTCCGTCATAATATTTCAAAGCTCCTTTATTTGTAGTTGTTTGACCAGAAATAGAGGTCAATGTTTCATTTGGATAAAATTTAGTCAAATCCGTTAAAGGAACATAATATGATGACTTTCCTAACTCATCAACATTCTCTAGACCAAGATATATAGCCAAATATTGTAACGCTTTTGAGCTTGGTTCTTGATCTTGAGGTTTAGCATACAATGATGCGTATCCATCGAGAGTCTTAGACAATCCTCCATCTGATATTGTCTCCTTAGTAGACGCTCCTACACTATAAATCGAAGCAACTCCAATAGGAGCATATAATGTAGGTACTCCTGGTGTCTCTTCATAAATTGTATATAGTATTTTATTCTCATAAACATCTGTCTGGACACCATCTTTAATTTCAGTACCAGTTTTTACGAGTGATGATTCTACTTTAGTAATGTTGTATGCATCGTAAATAATGGATACACTATCCCAGCCAGCTCCATTATTTTTATTCTTAGGAATACATCTCTGCATATATCTAAATGCAGTATATTCCTTATGCCAACCGTCCGAGAATTCCTCTGCTTTTCTTATTGGATTTTTTTCAAACAAGGTATTACCTTCACCATCTACATATGCACTACCACTAATGATGAATCTATCCATATTGATATAATAAGCCTGAGCAATTAGATAATAAGCTGTACCTTCTTCCTTCATATCGAAGTTAGCATCGCCATCTGTATAGTTACTATTCTCAATGGTATTGATAGTGAATGGATAATTATGAGTACCATTTACAGTAAATTGTCCACCTGCCGAACTCTCATATCCGATCTTCAACATACCAATCAATCCACCATGATTAAATCCTGTTGTAATTGTACTAGTAGTTGTTGTCTCGTTTTGATAAATATAACTCTTTACATTTCCTGTGAAACTAGACCCATTTTCAGTCATCACCATGCGACCTACTAATCCGCCAGTATAATATGAACTTACAATGTCTATATAAATCTTTTGGTTGCCTGTATTGTTAATCTCCAATCCGGATACTGAATTTGTTTCAATTTTACCAAACAATGTACCAACATAGAATCCTCCCAATCTAGTCTGCATCATTATAGTAGCAGTACCACCAGCATTATTAGTGATCCCACTAACCTCATTTTTCACATAGCCAATCAACCCGCCGACGTTATAGGCACCATCTATTAGTGTATCTTGAGTCTTATTATTAGTACTATCCCATTCTCCATATAGAGTAGGAAGATTACTTGTGTTAGTAAGTTCACTGCCATAATATCCATAGTATGTACCGACATTGATACCTAGACTAGCATTAATGTCTATACCATACATATAGTTATTGGTATGCTCTTTTCCTGTCTCAGAGTTAGATACCAAATGTCCTACGAATCCACCAAATCCACCGATATGTTCGTTGAACATAATTAGATCATTATCATCTGCTCTTGTAGATCCTGTAAATGACTTAATCGTATTATCTGGGATCTTACTACTGTCTAGCATGAAATTAGATATTGTACTGATGACCTTACCATCTGACTCTTTCGCACTGTTTATATTCGTCATGTAGACAATGTTGTTCTCAGCCATACCATCCATATATCCAGCCAAACCACCGACGTTGGTAGGAATGTATGAAATTGTTTCAGTTGTTTGACTACCATTTACATTCTTAGTGGTCATATAATTATAATACACACCACGAACTTCAACTGCATCGGTGCCTGATCCTTGTAAATAGTTGAACATCATCACTCCGCCATCAGTAGCACCTACAATACCACCTACATTAGCATTACCTACAACATCAGCATTAGATACCATCTGAGATATAGTAGAATCCTTAGCATAGCCCGCAATACCACCGACATTGATTACACCTGTTACGGTGCCTTGATATAATGCGCTTAGTTCAATATCGGCGCCTGCACCATCTTTAGCTTCAATAGTGCCATCTTGTTTCACATTTAATGTCTTAAGATCCGCATATCCTATGATATTAGTTTTATACATGAATCCGACCATACCGCCGACATTCTGATATCCTTGTACTATTATAGTATTTGCTTGACCTTCACCAGTCTGTATATCAATCTTTACTGGTTCGCTAGTATAAGTAACATTTTTACCATCTTCAGTAGCAAGGATACCGACTGATCCAAATATTCCGCCTACATTGATAGTCTGCACGAAAGTTTCTATCTTATCTGAATTATTAGACTTCTTAGCATTGACTGATTTTATACGTATTTTTCCATCTTCATCTGCCGTACCATCAGTAGTCGCACCACTAGCTAGTTTGATCTCAGCAGCATTAATTAATGTACCACCTGCGTATGAGCCGGTAAACTTACCTGCTATACCACCGATATTAGTAGCAGTAGCACTTCCCGATTCTACAGTAGCGATAGTGATTGGATTATTGTTAGTTAATTCAGTCAATACCTCACTAACTACACCGCCATCAGCACCACCATCGTCATCTCCATTTAAATCAGAAGGATCTTCTCCAATATCTCCAGTAAGTAGTCCTATAATACCACCGACATTCATCTCTCCGCCAGCGAGTTCTATATCTGCCCATTTAGCACTTAATACAGAACTGTCTCCCGTGCGTGTCTCCGTAGTGTCATCTTTGCTAACTTCTAGTGTACCTCCAAAAGTTATTCCATATATTGCTTCAGCCTGACCGAATATACCACCGACATTCATGGTACCAATCAATTTTAGTTCATGAGTCGTATTACTATTAATGATAATAGATCCATTCTTATAATATCCCGCAACACCACCTAGATTAGATATATTCTTCGCTGTAAGATTTGTCTTGATCTCTGGCTTTGAGTCAATGATCAATCCGCAAGATTCTTGATAGCCTATTAATAGACCAGCTCCTTGTTCGGTCGAATTTTCCGTACAAGCTCTTTTATTTTCAAATGTAATTTCTTTTACTCTTAATTCATATTTGTCTAAATATACTACAGCTTTATTGTGTCCCACTATCATTCCGAAGAAACCTTTTTCGCTATCACTAGCTACTACTAAATCGCCCTCTACATTTAGAGTGTTATTCAAGAAATTAGTAGCAAAATTAGCGATACCAATATATCCACCGAATGTATTCGTAGGAATAGGATTCAATCCACATACATAAGTCAACTTAAATCCATTAATTGTAACAGTACTGCCAGAAGATTCATTTCCTGATAGACCGACGAATCCACCAAATGTTTCATTATGTGTACCATCTACTGCTATAGTATAGATATTAAGAGATCTATTATTTCCATTAATAGTACCGCCTGTCATCTGTCCTACTAATCCACCAGCATATGTTGCGTTAGTAATAGTAGCATGTAACTTTTGATCTCCATTCATCTCTTTAAACGTAATCGTAGGAGCATTGTTGTCATCTATAGCCAACACTTGTCCTGCTATTAAGCCTGCCGCGCCAGCTCTTCCTGACGAACCAGATATTTGAGCACTAATAGATACATTAGCACCGATATCTATATTGCCTTCTACTACACCGAATAGTCCACCGATATTGCCTGTACCATTGATTAACACATCTTCCGCCGACACATTATCTATATAAGTCTGTCCTACTACATTAGTACCAAGCATACCACTACCAATAATAATTTCGTTATTAGATTCGTTTAGATTATTGAACGTGCCAGATAGATTGAAATCTCCAATATAGGCATTATTAATATTACCAAACAATCCATTCGTTCCTAGATTGCTGATAGTACAATAACTATCACTTCCTGTAGTTGCTGCAAAGTTTTTATTACTAATAAATACACCTGTGAAGTTATTTACAGCAGTCCATGATATAAATGTTTCTGTATTGTTCGCTGTACCATAAGATCCATCTAGATCATAGATAGCGATATAGTTACGATCGAATGCCGATTTGATTTTACCGTCTTCACCATAAGTAGAATTATCGGCTATAAGTTTACCAACAGCACTCAATACTCCTAAGTGAGGAATCTTGATAGCATTCTTATAGTCATCTTTGCCTACTAGTAGACTAGTATATCTAGCATTTACTTTATTAGTTGTATCAGAAGTGAAGTTTGTAATTTCACTTTGTTTCGGCAACTTATCACTAGCATATTCACCAGTACCTGTATAAGTTTGATAACCGATATCTATTATAGCGTCTTTCATCTTCGCTACAGGATAACCATAGTTATATCCAAAGTGAGTATTAGAAGTGTTAGCACTCATCTTGCCATCGACATTCAATGTATGCCATTGACCTAACAAGAGTCTATTATCGGTCCATGAACCGTCGTCGATTTCTAGATTCATTATTATTTCGCTAGCAGATACTAGATTCCATACTGAATTTTCACTAGATTTTTGATCCATATTAGCAAATTCATCAATGAAGTTATTAGAGCCTTTAATGTTTGGCTGACTGAACATGCTAGTATTACCTTTATTCTCTACCACACCTGCCATGTAGCAGTTGTATACATATGTATCATCGCTAGCATCAGTATAAGACCACACAAGACCAGCACCTTTCTCTAGATAACCAGTGAAGTAAGATGATACGATCTTGCCGTTACCTGATATAGAGTATGCTATACCACCGATATCTAGTGTAGATAAAATCTCCGCTGTAGAGAAAGCATTCAGTATCATACCTGCATTACTACTAGCAATTAAACCTAAACCTTCATTTATTTTGGCGATTGTAATACCATTACCATTTACGCTAGAGTTATATATCATACCATGGTTTTCATTAACAAGAATACCTGAATAATCTTGATTGGTACCATCTTCATTGGTTTTATATTGAATCTGACCATATAATTCTACATGTAGATTAGATACTGCAGAATGCTTAGATACATTTGGAATTAATACATTGAAATTATTAGTAACACTGTCTTTAGCATTACCAAACTTAATAACATCTTCAGTAAACACTAAGATACCATTCAACGCATTAGTCGCACCGCTAAATTCCGTCGGATCTAATAAGTAATAAGTAAAGTTTTCTTCAAATTTATTACCAGTTAGTGATCTCTTTGGATTTAATGCACCACCTTCCATAAATCGACCATTTGTAGCATTAAGGATAGATTTTTGTACCAATAATTTGTATAGGCTCGCAATATATGGAGTACTATCTCTTGCTACATTCCATACACCGCTCTCACTATTGAGATTGTCTGCCCAATTTTGATCATTAGATATCAATCTTGCTATAGGAAGATTATTGACACCTCCAAAAGCATGACACTCGGTAGCAAGTGAATAATCACTAGCATAGTACACATTATTCATATCTATATCTACACTACTATCATGGTTTCCGATTAAGGCATTAATGTTAGATAATGTTCCGCTATACATAGCCTTGACAGCAGACGAGCTGAGTGAATCAGCCACTATACTTGATGTAGAGTATGAGTTCTCTACCTTTAGATCCTTAGTCTTACCTACTAATCCGCCAACTGCGAGATCAATAGATCCTTCTCCTGATACAATAGGTACTATTCTACCTGCTGACACAGCATGCGTAATTGCGGTATTACCATTATTCTGACCTACTAGTCCGCCTGCATACATTGTAGTCTCACTAGATACGATCATATCCATATTAGACATTGATTCACGTATATCTGACTTAGTCACAACAGAACCAATTAATCCACCCGCATATGTACTAAGTACATTAGCACTAGACATATCGATAGCACCGTCTGCTAGAGATTGTTTGATCGCTATTGTATTACCGATACCAATCAATCCACCAATATTTACTGAAGTAGCAGTCTTGCTATCAGCGGAAGATATAGTCATATCGCTACCAGATACTGATCTTCTAATACCATTGGTATCTGGAATATCACTATCTAAAGTATATTCTCCGGCGATACCACCGATATTGTAATTTCCATTACCTAATGTAATATTAGATATAGTACTTGTACTAGTCGAAGATATAGTAGTACCACTAGCATATCCTGCGATACCACCAAAATATTGTGTATCAGCATTGACATTAGAGTAATCTAAATTGATATTGATATTCTTATAATCTGAGTGATAACTATCGTTACCGACATTTATCTCACTCATTGCTCCGCCATCAGTACGTCCTATTAGACCGCCTATATAAGATTTAGTATATTCGCTAATAGTAATATCAAAATTAGTCTTAGGCGAAGAAGTGTTCTCTGTAGGGTGAATCTTGAAATCACTATCTTCTCCCACATAAGATCCTGTGATAGACATAGCATCTTCGTATTGACCAGATTCAACATCTACAAAACCACCCTCTCCGTCTGATATCTGCTGTATATGCTGAGCCTTAGCGATCAGTCCACCAAAGTAAGAATCATCATTTTGTGTATCCACTCCATCATGATCCTTGAGTGTCGCCTTCACAGATCCAGAGAATGAGCAGTCTATAATATTACTATTAGTAGCATCACCTATAAGTCCACCGAATGACTGCATTGTACCTGACTGCATTGTACCACCTGATAATAGATCACTCGCCACGCTCACCTGAACATTAGTGAATATTGATCCTTCATCTTTGCATGTCAAACCAGACATATATGTGATATTCTTGCTATTCGTATTGATAGCTTGAGGTTCTCCACTCGTACCCCATACGAACTTCAAGTTACTAATAGTAGCACCGCGTGTACTCTGGAAGAATCCTGTAGAAGAATCTTCAGTATCTACTAATTCCATACCATAAATGATTGGTACTTCTTTGTTGCCTTTCTCTCCAGTAAGAGTGCCACGGAACTCATCTATATGTCCTATTACCCAATTTCGAGTATATGAACTTAGTTTGATATCTTTTATGATCTTGTAATGACCATCTGCTGTAATCTTTAATAGGTCATTTTCGTTTTCAATAATTGTATAATTCAAAACTGTTTCATTTAGAAGTAATGGATAATATCTAATTCTATCCAATGACCAATAAGATATACTACTCCAACCAGAGAATATACCTTGGAATGCAGTCGCTTGATCATCTGAATTTTCTAACGCTAGTAATACTTTGAGTACAGTATCCTTACCTAGAGTAGAAGAGATCTTCTTCTCTTCATCAGATCCTTTCACTTTATATCTATAATTATTAACATTACCGAAGAATACATATCTATTGAATGTTGGTTTATAGATAGCATTGCCATCGAGATCTGTGAATGAATCATAGTTTGCAATATAGTCAATCTTGATACCGCTATTCTCAAATTGTGAATTATTCTCCATCATTAATGTAGAGAATGTAAATTCTAACTTAGATCTAATATCAGTAGCGCCAGACATAATCTTCTTCGCCATATCCTGATATGTCTTGATATCTTTGTTGTTAGTTTCCTTATTAGCATAGCTATAACCAATCAATCCACCAATATATGCCATATCTTTAGATTCATTGATGAATGGCACCGCATAAGAGTATGTGATAACTGATGCTATATCTGCACCAACCAAACCACCAATATGTGTACCATTAGATATAGATGCCTTGCTATATGAAGAAGTAATCTTAGCATTAATACTGAATCCTACCAATCCACCAGCATAGCCATAAGATTGCAATAATGAAACATTGCCTATCTTAGTAGTATCTAGAGTAGTTGAAGTGTCTTTTTCTATATCCAAGATATATTTAGCGAATGCTGTATCAATCTTGTACTGATTATTTTCTTTCTCCTCTAGAGATTCTCCTTCGATCATAGTCACTTGAGATGCAGTCATACTACCAGCGAATACGCCGAATAGACCACCGACAGCACGATTACCTATGATCTGGTCGCTCGCGCCATTATAATATTTTAATTTCAATGCAGACACTTTCTCATTCGCATAACCAGCGATACCACCAGCGAAGTCAGCCAATATATTACCATTTGCCTTATTAGCCATCTGATCGCCATGAATAGTGATATATGCCAAATTGAAACTATCTGATGCTTGACCAGGTCTAGCATCTAGATCGATCACACCAGCCAATCCGCCACCATATGAATATTCTGTATCCAAATATGAATAGTTAGGATCTCCATAGATCGCAGTGCTTTCTCTTTTTCCTACAGATACATTTAGATTAGAGTCTATACTATAGACAATACTCCTACCTGTAATCTTACCTGCTAGACCACCTACGAAGTTGTGTCCAGCGAGAGATACATTATTGCCTTCTAGAGATACGCTGATAATCACAGAATCATTAATCTTACCAGCTAGACCACCTGTATATAAGATATTAGTACTACTTGTAATCTCACTCTTATAAGCAAACTTGAGATTTAGATTCTTGAGATATACATTGTCGATCTCGGAGAATAGTCCTAATGATTTATTAGTATCATTAGCAGAATCCGCTTCGATCAAGATACCACTAATAGTTACGCCATTACCTTCGATACTAGTAATAGCAGTATTAGATCCTAAAATGTAATTACTTCTAGTAGGCACAGCATTAGTCTCATTAAATGCAATATCATTAATAAATCTCACATATCCTGTAAATACTTTATTGCCTGTAGCCTTATCCACAGACGCTTCGTTGATGAATACATTAGTATAATCATCAACATCTCGAATAATATATGGATTATTCTTATTACCAGCTCTGAACTCAGTAACATAACTATATGTATGAACTTTGATACCATCATCGCCAATAGTCTCTCCAGAGAGATATCTACATGAATGAGCAATATTGTTCGCTATTACCAATTCAGGCAATGATCTACGCTCGCCATTCGCTGTATAGTATGACCAGATGCCTTGATTTCTCTCTGCAATAGTATTGCTAAGTACGAAATCAAATCCTATCAAAGAAGTAGAAGTCTCAAAGTTGGATTTATTTAATCCTGTAGCCATAGGCTTATTCTCAGGATTATCAATATCTGTAGATTGATTATCCAAAATGTAATAATAAGTATTAATTAATTCGCCATCAGATAAGATAATATCCTTGCTAGTCTTACCAACAAATGGTTGTTCAAATGCTGTAGCATCATTACCATCATTAAATTCACATGCAGAATAAGACTTACTAATAGTGCCACTTTCGGCATTATTATATACAAATCCTGCCAAAGGAGCCGAGCTAGATGCTAGCGTGATATTAGCAAAAGAGTTATCCACATTTCCACTATTTTCATGCACAAATCCAGCCACTGCACCATTACCTAAGTGCTGTATCTTAGATCCTTTATAATATGTGCCTGTAGAATTTGTACCACGCACATAGCTGAAACTAATATCGCCTGAATTTTTTGCTACGAATCCAGCAGTCTTGTTAGTACCACTAGTGGTGTTATCATTCTGTACACTATCTTCAGCCATAGAATAATTCACCACATTAGTACGAGCCACGAATGAGCTAACAATATCTCTAGTATTCTCACCCGCGAATCCACCTACTAATGCATTGAATGCATTGTTCTCACTATCGCCTATCGCGAACTCCAATGTACCAAATGATACTGTACGTCCTAATCCTGCGATAGTTGGTTCTATCTTCTCATAAGATTCTCTACCTACGCGTGAGTTGGTGATGATGCCATTGTTTTGACCGACCAATCCACCCAATGTGATATTTTGACCCTTCTTAGCAGTAATTGTTACCACCACTTTTTTACTTATATCAGTATTGACTACATCACAGTTATAGATCAATCCATCATTATTTTTACCGACCAATCCACCGAAGAATATATTCTGATTCTCTAGTCCTGTAACAGATAATCCAGAGAATGCAGAATAATCTACAATAATATTCTTAAGAGTAGTCTTACCATTGTCAGATGTAGTATTGCCATCTTTATCTTTTACAGGATAACTACCTATTTCACTAAATAATCCGTAGTTAGTAGTCTCATCAGTCTTGATCTTACCCATCTTGATGATCTTATTATTACCATCTAGACTAGCGATCTTAGTACTTATAGGCATAATACCATCGGCTATTGTATTTAAATCAATATCTGCCATCAATATATAATGTGCACTTTCTGCTAATGCAGAAGATCCATCACTATTGAACATATCACTAGCAGAATATATAGGTAGTGGTTCTTCTTCTGAAGTCGCAGCATATACATTGAGTGCGAATGTCAATTCGATCGGTATGTCTTCGTTACTCTTCTCATCTGGAGCTAGCTTAAATGCCAATCTTACTGTACCGTCATTATTTAATATATAGTGAGCAGTGAGTATTAGTTTAACATCTGCCTCTAATGGTGCAATACCGCGAATGATATATTTCTTCATTGCATCATTATATATCATGTCAATATAGTCTTCATTAGTGAAATCTAATACCGCATTATTATTTACAAACTTAAATTCTTCTAATAGTTTATCTGCGGTATACTCAGACACCAATCTATTGAATATATCCACATTCCATGCCGGATCAGCAATCGTCTTGAATCCTAATGCAAATTCTTTATTAGCACCGATCGCGATAGTATTAGGAGAATCCAATAGCGCGATCGGATTAGAATCTGCCAATATATAATCAGCTGGATAGAATATCAATGACTCTGATTCAGATGTTCTTAATTGTCCATCTTTAGTCATCAGATGCAATGATCCACCGATACTAAATGCCGCTGGAATATTCTTCGCCACATTGAATCCCACACCCATTGTGTATGAGTCATCTGTTAGATCGTGTTTGATCTCTTTGTAGTCATTCTTTAGATAAGTGTGTACAAAGTTGCCTATATATCTTACATCGGTCGTATCAGATAAAGGATAAATCGCGTTATATTTATCTACCTTATAATATTTATTGGCTTCATAAACTGCATCTTGATTCGCACGATAATATTTACCATTGTATTGATACCATTTTTCGCTAGTTTTATTGAAATCTTCTTCTGATTCAATAATTGTAGCATCGCTATACCAATAATTACTGCCATCTGGAAGATACCAGCCAAGATTAATATTTGGATTATTATTGAATTGGTATCCATAGATCTTTAGATCTAGAGTATTAGCAGTGCCTTCTTGGATCATATATCCATTAGTATCGTTTAATCTATTGCCGTCGAATTTGGTAGTAACAGTAGGGATATATGAAGTGATTAATGTTTTCTCAACATCGGTAGTGCTACCATCTCCTAATGTTAGATCAATAGTAGATTCAAAAGACTCTACACCGCTGAATCTATCCAACATTACATGGATATAGATCACACCCGTATAGATGATTTGACCATTTTTACGCTCTGATGCTTTATTAAGTTTTAAAGTAGTACCATCTTGATAATTCTTATCTTCGCCGAAGTAAGACACGTATGCTCTTTGGTCATGATCGTAGATGTATTGCGTATATTTTAGATATACATTTGCTCCACCTAATGAAGCAATAGGTTTAGATTCACTAGTGATAGAGATATCTTGCACATTAGCATATTCAGGCTCTAAGTATAGCATCATAACGCTACCAATTCCGCCCGGTTCAATAGTAGAAGATTCTACATATTCATTAGTAACAATATTTTGATATTGACTGAATGGATCGAATGTCTTCACATTATAGTTTTCTATACGCTTAGTACCCAATTTTGATGGTTTTAGCGTGAATGATACAGTCTTATTAATATTAGGATCAGTATATGCAATAATCGCCATCTCGAATTGAATATCTTCTGATATATATCTATAGTAAAATTCATTCTTCAATTCTATACTGATATCGTATCTATATCCGACAGTAATATCTGTAGTAGGTAAAGTAATATCTGTAGTGCGTATCTCTACGTTGAATAGATTAATTACTGTATCTTTTGTGATAGTTTCATTATGATACTCTTTGATATTTGCTAGCATTGTATCGAATGCAGTATTATCTCCGCCTACTTGAGATATTCCTAATATGATAGAATCACGATCAGTTTGAACAAAAGTATATTGATTATCTACTAGAGTAATATCTTCTATCTTATTCACAAGTGGAGAATCACTAATGAATCCTGTATATAAATTTGCAGATACATTTAGATTACCGCTAGTGTACATATCATAATAATCACTACCTACTACTATGTCAGTAGCAGATTTTTTTAGTATTACTTTCAATTTTATCGAAGCGATCTCAATGTCATCAGAATCTTCAGGGATATAGTCATAATAATCTTTCTTCAACATTAAAGAGATAGTAACGATCTCTTCATAACCATCACTAAAGTCAGTACTAGAAATACCTAACTCAATATCAAAACCACTCTTAGTAATATCTAGTTTATTGCTATCGGTTACTTCAAGGAATAATTCATCCTTATTGATAATATCGAAAGAATCAAATATAGTCTTGTATTCATTACCATCTAAGATATTCTTAGCATCGATTGATAATAATTGAGCCTTGTCTCCAGTATATAGAGTCATAGCATAATTAATGTCATCGCCTTGAACTTCATATACCCTATCTGAAGAATTGATCTGCAATTCAGACACACCATAATCAGAATAGAATGCTACAAATTTTTCTAGATCTGGACTAAATAATGAATAACATCTCACAATTATAGGATTGTTTCCTGTGATACCATAGAAAGAAATAAAGTCTCCATTTATCCTAGCAGGAAGAGTAACCGCTCCAATGATTTCAAATCTAATACCACCCTGAGCAAGTGCAGGGAATATTGTTAGATCTATTAGATCACGAAGATTATATGTATTATCCTCGTCTTTAGCATTATCATAATAGTTGATAATAGCCATTTCATCGATTGTTACGCCTTCAATATCTTTATCATTCTCATACTCATCAACATATACAGAGTGTATATCATTGATCTCATCTTGATTGATCTTCGCATCAATATCCATAGGAGCAATGATCAACAATGGATTACCTTCACCATCTACTAGATATGGAAGATATATATTCTTGCCATCTACTGTGATACAGTTAAGTTTTGATGAAATCTTGAAGTCATTATTTTCGTTATCTTTAACAATTGTAGACCATGAAGTAGACCATTTATCGGTAGATAATAATAATGTATATATTTCTAGATTTTGATCTAATTCTTTATTAGTATTTAATGGAAGATAATCTGTTCCATTTATCTTGATATATAGATCAATCATATTATGATAATTATCTAAAGTATAATAGATCTTATTATCAAATTCTTCTACATTTACTAATTTGTATTTGCCATTCTCAAATATATAAATATATTCGTACTTTGAAGGAGATTTAGTCTTATCTACTTCTGCCATGATAGTACTTAAAGTCTCACTAGTAGGACTCATAGATAATGCCAACGTATTATCTCCATTATAATACAACTCACCACCTATCACCGCATATGTATCGGTAGTATTAGAGACTGTAGCACTATCCACACTACCTACGAAATATGTATTAGTCTCAGTCGCATTAGTAGTGATGTCTAGAGTATCACTAGTCTTAAGATTAGCAGATACGAACGAATTAGATACACTACCTGTATTATCTTTACCATACATTAATCCATAAACTTTAGCACCGATTAATGTATAATAATTAGCTTCCTGAATGAAGTTCTCTACACTAGAGTTAGTGATAGTTGTATTATTACCATCTGCCACTAATCCCGCTACGATATCATGTCCTTCGATTTTACCTGTGAAATAAGTATACAAAGCATACTCAAACTCTACATTAATAACTTTTACATTGTCTAGTTTAATATTCTCTGCACTACCAGCAGCTCCAGCCACATTTAAACAATTACTCTCTAGATCCAGAGCCAATACAGCGATAGTAGATATATCTCCACTAGCGTTACCAGCCACACCGCCTAAGAAGCCTTTAGGTGTAATGCTTTCATCTTTAGCAGTAGCGATTTTTCCACTAATCATCATCTTAGAGATAGTACCAGCATTATCTCCAGCCACACCACCGATGAGATAATTCAATTCTGCACAAGGAATATTTAGCCATGTACGAATGTCTGGAGCAATAGTATCTAGATCATCTTTCCCGTCATAGATGCCCACGATTGAACCTTCATTGACCGCCACCATAGCACCGATATATGCGTTTTCCTTAGCATCGATATCAATGGTAGTTTCACTCTCATATTCCACACTTGAGTTAGTAATAGTTGATCTATTAATACCAATCAATCCACCAAAATAAATATTATCGTTAGTGCTTACGCTAGCCACTACACTAGAATCTTTATTTATCAATAATCCAACATTATCAATCTCTGCAGATTGAGCGAGTCCCGCGAATCCGGCAACAATAAGATCTTTGCCTGTAGCAGAATCGTTAGCAACTTTGATTGTTACATTTATATTTAGATCGCTAATCTTAGCAGTCTTTTTATTAGCACCTTCTCCGCTACCAAGGATAGCGAATAGAGATATTACATTACCCTCAGAGATCTGAGCATATTGAGATCCTATCTCATAAGTCAATGTATATCCATTACCATCTATTCCGCCTGTAAAAGCAGTCGCAGTAGATGTGGCACTGTATCCAAAGACTTTAGTTATAACACCCAATTCTATATTAGCGCCTAACTCATAATATGCAGTCAAGTCTTTCTCTATATAGTTAAATTCTGTAGGACTAGTTACTAAATATTTATATTGTTCACTACCATCATCTATACGAATAGCGATAGACTTCTTGACATCAAACTCCGAACCATTATAAGAATCTTTAGCTTTCACCACCAATAGATATCTACCACCAACATTTTTAGCCGTTATGACGAAATGTCCATTGTTTTCATTGATGATGATATTACTATTAGTTACATCTTCAGAGTAATCAATATTACCTATTTCGTCGATCTCATGCAATGAATATACAAGATCATTGTAGCTTAAGCCTTCGCCCGTACCAAAATGAATAGTCGCATCAAACTCTTTAGAATCTTGTTTCGTATCTTTGTCCATATATGTCATACGAAGTTCATATTCAGCGATTTGATCAGATACAATCTCACCATCTTTTAGATCAATACCTGAGAAAGATATATTATCAGACTTATTCACAGTCTTAATGGTTACACTCTCTTCACCAAATGATTTTTGTTGACCGTCAAGCAATGATGCCATAAATCGTATTTTGAAGTTGTCTAATGTAGATATCTTCTTTAGACTCAAGATCAAATTACCATGAAGATGAGCACCAATCTCAATTTCTCCCTTTCCATGCAAGGCAGTTAATTCATCATTAGTTAGAGATGTTGAACTACCACCCACATTATATCTAGCATCAAAAGTTCCGTAATCAAAATTTACTCCACTATGTTCA
This sequence comes from Clostridia bacterium, assembly GCA_046882085.1. Classification (GTDB taxonomy): domain Bacteria; phylum Bacillota; class Clostridia; order Christensenellales; family UBA1242; genus Onthoplasma. The sequence goes on along the minus strand of JBKSNA010000014.1, from coordinate 2,833 downwards.
GTGTCCAACATGAAAGACAACTTGTATATATCCGCAATTATTTCTGCTTCGTCAACATTATCTTTCTTGCTGAAATAAATCTTATTAGTAGCTTGATCTCTATTTGCTTTTGCCTCAAATTCCACATTAAGACTAGAGTCGTACAAACTATTCACATACGCTATTTCGTCAGCACCCAAAGTTAATTCTATTCTAGCGATTGGATTATATACAGCGAACTCAAGAACAATATCTTTTTCACCCGACTTGATCTCATTATTCTCAATATACCAATATGTAATCTTCAAATTCACTATGCAAGTCTTATCAGATACACTCTGTACTGAGAAAACATTACCATTCTCTATCTCACGCCCATCAGGGAATGAAATGTTATCATTGAAATAATCACTATTATAATTATTAGACTTAGATATTGTAGATAGATTAATTTTTGAGATACCTTTAGCAATGCCGTTATTCTCTTGAATCTTAAGGCCGATCTTTTCATTTCTTGCTATAGCGAAGTTTTGATGATTGTTATCGATCTTATCTGAAGATACTTTAATAGCATTCGCAATATTGGTATCAATCTCTACAGATAACTCATCTACATTAAGTGTATGAACACTCTCTACTACTATTGGACCAAACTCACGATCTCCGACAGTCAATGTAATAACATCTCGAACACCTTCTAAGGTTTCTTTAATTTTTATTGTATACAAAGTATAGTCGTCGTATTTAGCACTAGACACTTTGTCCAATCCTATAGTAGTTAATTCCGTGCCATTGTTATCTATAAATTTAATACTATTATTTTCACTAGACAATACTAGAGTTTCTCCAGCTATTACACCATCTGAATATGCCTTGATATACAAATTAGTATATCCATCTTCCTCTCCTTGCAAAATGCGGAAAATACTATTATGATCCAATTTATCTACGCACTCAGCTGAATCAAAGAACTCAACACTATCCGCAGTTACTTTTCTTGCGAATTTTATAGATACAGAAACAAAATCCTTAGTAATATCAGGAATCAAAGTTTCTCCATTATATTCTGATGGAATACATTTTGTTTTGATTACTAAATTCACATCTTCGCCAGCCACACATTTTACCAAAATACTATCGCCAGAATTAATAGCATAATAATCTGTATTTCCGACATAGTCATCCAAAGTTCCACCTTTAGCATTTGTCAACTTAAGATTGTCTTCATCTTTTTTTATTATTATAATTTCTTTTTCTGTCAATAAATTATTAGGATCATACGCTGTAGGCACAGCCGATAATGTAATCAACTTCCCTTCAGCACCATCATAATCATATATCGTACTATTGATCACACTACCATTTGAATATGTGCTACCATCAATCATTATACCTGACGGTAATACGCTTTTTATGACTTCTATATTAGTCTTCTGCACAGGAACAGTACGAGTTACTTCTATACCTTCCAACTCATAAGCGAAAGATATAGTATTCTTGTATTTCAATCTATCAAGTGCACTAATTTGATATAGCGAATTTCCTTTATCGCTTATCACTAATCCATTCATTCCAATAGCTGAATCAAAGTCATACTTTTCACCATCTACATATATTACAGGTTGATATTTAATAATTTCATTTTCTGCTATTTCCGCGCCGTTCTTATATATACTACCTAGTTCTCCCAAACCATTCTCGCCTTCTGCGTCAATATATACATACGATGATGTATAAGGACTACCTTCAGGACTATTGAGATATAATCTGATAGGATCTTCTATTTGCGCACCCTTTTCTTCATCATAATATCTCACTACCGGAGCAGGCTCTGTACCTTCCACAAAATAAATATCAAATTCAACCTTCTTATCTTCTCTATATAGAGATTGAGCAGCCACTCTCAATACATAAGCAGTGTCGCTAAAGAAAGAGTTGTCATCAACTTTTACTTTGATCTTGACAGTCAATTCGTTAGATTCTTTTACCAAAGTAATATATGGAGCCAATCCAGCGCTGTCAATAGTAGGCTTGTATTCGCCGTTAGAATAATATCCTAACGACAAAAGTGAATACTCGACACCCAATTCATTAGTTTCATTCAAAGGATAATAAAGAATATTATTAAGATTGTCCAATCGCATCATCACTGGTTCTGTAGGGCTATCAGTACGTAAAGATAACGCCGGTACTATATCAGGATTCAAAACCAAATCTTCCAAACTCTTAGACACTGTTAGATCTACCGAAGTCGATTTGCCAGAGTTATTCTCATAGAATACCAATGTTGTGTTAGCTATACCTGTAATACCTACACTAAAAACTTCATTTTCTTTAACGTTAATATTCGCGAAGTCTATACCTGTAGTTGTTACTTGTGATTTACTAACAGTAATACGTCCAACATGTTTCTTCTTCACATTTTTGATATCCACCTTGATAAAGATCTCAGATCGACCATTTACCATGGTCAACTCTCCACCTTCGCCAAAGTTTGCACTAATACCATCACTAGCATCAAACCATTCTTCAGCATCACTAGTAAATGCGTACATAACTTCAAATTGTAATTTTGAATATTTGTCGCCACACGCGCTAGCAAAAACGCATGCCATTAGCACAAATATCGTTGTTAAGATCGCAGATATTTTTTTCTTCATAACCCCTCTCTTTATTTTTGTGTAAAATAATAAATTATTATTAATAATAATTATAATTATTTTCGACAAAAAAGTCAAATAAATTATCTATTATATAGTATTAAATTAAGTTTTCTTTGCTATAAAAAAATAAGAATTAAAAATATATTTTTTTATTTAATTTTTCGACAAAAATATTTAAATAAATAAAAAAT
>JBKSNA010000013.1:0-6206 GCA_046882085.1 Clostridia bacterium | reverse complement strand
TATATCACTAAACTTATTCAAAAAGTGCGACATTAGTAGTGGTGGAAAGTTTGGAAATTCTTTCTCAAAAAAATTTGTTACACTATCTTTTGCGTTGTCAAAAAAAATCATCTCATCCATAATCACACCACACCTAAATCTTATTTATAAAAATAATATAACAATTTTTTTTGGTATATGCAAATATTTTTCAAAAAAAATCAAAATTTCTTAAAAAATTTTACAAAAAATATACCATTAGGTGTATGTGCGCATATGATTAAATACTAAATAGTGCGATCTGTTTGCTGTTTGATTTGATTTAATTCGCTTTTTAGATGGATTATCTCGTTTTTTAGTCTATTGCATTCTGATCGTTTTTCATTCAATTCTTTCATGAGTTTATTCATGTTGTTATTAATATTGATGAGATGAGATCTAGTGTCTAGTTCGACTTTTTTCTTGACTACATTTATTATACCGTTAAATAAAGATGTGATATCTTCGTCTGTAATACGTGTAGGCATCATATGTATTTGACAATCTTTTTTATCCATAAATATATGTTCTCCTATTGATAAAAAATTATAAAGCGAATATTTATTATATTTGTCATATTTTGCCATGCTTTGCTGTAACGTAGATCTTAGGAGTGTTCATACATATTATTATGAAATATTTGGTGTCTAAGTGCATAGATAATGTATATTTAGAGAGCGGAGAGAAGATATTGCCTGGTGTAAAATACATACTAGACGAGTCTAATCTTAGGCTAATATATAGAGACAATTTATACATAATTGATCGTGAGAATAGTAGATTGATCAACAAGATATCCTACAAAGATGTTGATTATTATTTTCTAGACATTAGATCCAATAATTTTTTCACCACTAATTTTATGTATCAAAATAAGATAATGAGTATTTCAATATCTACAGAGTTAGTCATTAGTCATGATGGCGAAATTTTATTTCGAGACAATGTGGATCAATTAGAATATTCTCATGTCGAGAAGTTGGGTGAGATATGTTTGATATATTTCGTAGGTAGGAGAAACTATCTCGTAGCGATAAAAAAAGAAGAACTGTTATTCGCTAGTTATTTTGATGAATACAATGAAGAAAATAATGAAAAATATTTCATGTGCAAACTACATGATGCTATGAATCATGGAAGGGTGTATCACATAGGGAAAAGTTTTGAGAAGTATTTAGTGTATTTAGACGATGAAGATATGATGGCAAAAGTTGAATTTATTGGTGCGGTTTTCTTGGATTGTATTTTGGCTGAAAATAATAAATATGCTAATCGATTATTGGCGACTGATATTTCGCAAGAAGATCCTAATGCGTTAAAAGAATTTTTCCCTGAATTTGATGATTATTATCCTCTAGATGACAATGAGTATTTATTGATGAAAAAAAATACCCTTGCGGGTATTTATAAATTTGAAATCATAGATAATACGATATCTAATATTATTGAGTTGTAGTAATTTGATTAGATAATTCAAACAATCTAGTAAGTGCGATATACACAGGGTAACTAGTCTGTACTGTAATAATCAAGAATAAGAAGTCCGCATATGATAGTGTTACATATTTGAATATACCTGGCAAAGTGATGATCGCTGCAATGCTAATTCCTAGGCATGCTATATACATAATTGTTTTCAAGAAATTAAATGGTTTACACATTCTAAATAGTGCGATGAATCCGATCGCTAATATACCGATCGATGCCATTGTTACTAATACTTCTGTAGTGATACCCGTATACATTTGATAAATATATAGAGCAATAGTGCTAAGTACTAGACATATTCCTGCAGGTAAAGTCGTTTTGGCGACATTGGACAAGAATTTTCCACGGATTGGATTGGTGTTTGGTTGCAACGCTAAGAAGAATGAAGGCAAACCGATAACTAACATTTCAAGCAATATGAATTGAATTGGTGAGAACGGATAGGTCTTGTTCATACACAATACGAATATTGATATACATATTGCGAAGATGGTCTTCATCAAGAATAGTGAACTAGATTTTTGGATATTGTTGACTACGCGTCGACCTTCTGCTACCACACTAGGCATTGAGCTAAAGTTACTATCTAACAATACCAGCTGACTCACACTACGAGCAGCATCACTACCTGCGGCGATAGCGATAGAACAATCCGCTTCTTTTAGCGCTAAAATATCATTAACACCATCACCAGTCATGGCAACAGTTTTCCCTTGAGATTTTAGTGCTTTGACTAATATTGCTTTTTGCTCCGGACTTACTCGACCGAATATAGAGTATTTGTTAGCACATTCCATTACTTCGGTATTTGACATACCTTGCAAGCTAATATATTTATCATAATTATCTACGCCTACTCTTCGAGCTACTTCACTTACTGTGATAGGGTTATCTCCAGAGATGATTTTGATATCCACTTCGTTATCTTTGAACCACTGAATAGTTTTAGGAGCATCTTTTCTAATATTGTCTTCTAGTAATACTAGCGCAATAGGAGTACAGCCTGCTTTGTCAAAATTAGCATTGCTTTCTACTAGCATTAATACACGATATCCACTACTAGCATATTTTTCTGCTTCTGCTTTTATTTTAGCAGTAGGGTTATCCATTACGTATTCATAAGCACCGAGCTTGAATGTGCCGACATTTTTGAATTTGCAACCCATGAATTTACGCTCACTAGAGAATGGAAGAGACTTCTCAGCAGTATATGTTCCTTTGCCAAAGTATGCCTTCAATGCTAGGGCGGTGTGATTGGCTTCGTGGAAAGTAGTAGCCATACTTGCGACGATTTTTTCTACATCTTTTTGACTTTTGTTGCCTAATAAGATTACTTCGCTAACGCTCATAGAACCATTAGTGAGAGTACCTGTCTTGTCTAGGCACAATACATTAGTACGAGCTAACATTTCTATACAATATAATTCTTGTACAAGAGTACGTTTCTTGGCTAGTCGAATAACACTAACAGCCAACGCTACCGAAGTGAGCAAGAACATACCCGCAGGGATCATTGCGACAATACAACCCGCAGTCTTGGTAACGACCATATATCCTAATGAATATTCAAGAGCCGGATTAGCTGTGTAATAAGTATAGTTATTATATAGCATCATGATAGCGATAGGAATCATGAATATTGAAATTATTTTGATTAGTGAACGAAGAGAATTGAGTAGTTCACTCTTAGATTGTTTGAAAGTTTTTGCTTTTTGACTGAGTTGAGAGATGTAGTTCTCGTCGCCGATCTTATTGACTTTAGCACGACAAGTACCACTTGATATGAAACTGCCACCAAGCAGACTATCTCCTTTAGATTTCTTCACAGGTAGACTCTCACCAGTGAGCAGACTCTCATTTACTTCTACGAATCCGTCTAGAATGATACTATCGCAGGCGATCTGCATGCCCGGATTGAGTACCAATACGTCATCTAATACTACTTCGGTCTTGTATATCTCTTCTTCTTCGCCTTCGCGAACGACTTTGGTGAAGTTGGAGTTGGTTAGAGATAGTTTGTCCATTGTGATTTTGGCTCGAATTTCTTGGACTATACCGATTACAGTATTTAGAATTACGATAACCATAAAGGTTAGGTCAGAGTATGCTTCGACAAATATTAGAGCGAAGGCCACTACTAGACAAGTGATATTAAAGAATGTAAAAATGTTCTTTGCTAATATACTGCCAATGCTTTTGCTAGTCTTTACGTTTGACACATTTACTAAATTAGCATCTGTTCTTTCTTTTACTTGTTTTTCGCTTAGACCAACGTCTGGTTTTGGATTAAACCTATTAATTGTTTTAGTTGATTTTGATTTGGTTTTCTTTTTCATACTTACCTCTAATATATTTTTATTTTATCATAATAGCAAATAATTAACAAATATTATTCATATCTTTGACAAATTTTTTAACATTAACTTACTTATTGACATAAAGACAATAGAGGTGAAATATGAATTTTGAAGATATTAGAGTAAGAATAGATAAGCCATATCCTGAGATAGTAGAAGCGGTAGAAAGCAAAAAAACAGTAGCCGTACTTAAAAATTTGGCTACCGCTAGACACAGTGAGTTGTCTGCGATATTGCAGTACACTTATCAGTCTGTAATTTCAGATCAAGTGAGTGAAGAAATAGCAGGCATTATAGAAGAAATCGGCATAGTAGAGATGATGCACTTGGATATGTTGATGCATGCGATTAGTGAGTTTGGTGGAGTGCCAAAATACGAAGATAGTCAAGGACAACTATACAATACAAGCGGTATTAACTATACTATGAAATTAAAAGAAATGTTAGATGATAATATCAATGCTGAAAGAATGGCGATCGAAGCATATAAGCAAGCCAAAACAATGGTACAAAATAATAGTCTAAAAGAATTGTTTGATAGAATTATCGAAGATGAGACAAGACATATTGAAATATTCAAGACTATTAGAGACAATGTTACATTTTTAGCGATCTAAAAAAATCCTCGGCATGAGGATTTTTATTTATCATAGATTCAACAAAACTAAGAGTTGGTCGATAACTTTAGAGTAAACTATTTTTGATACGTCTATTAGAAACTTTCTGATGGTAATCTAAGATCTCTTGTAAGTTTAGTTCTACATGAATATCTGGATCTTTATCATTCTTATAATCTTCTATTATATCATCTATATTTAAATTCCTGCTTAATAAGATATATAAATTTTTTTCTAGATGGTCTACCATATATAAGTTCAAATAGTATTCAAAATAATAATAGTAATCATTAGACAATTCATAGTTAGGAGAATCTAATTCACTATCTTCTTGAAGTCTTGATTGTATCTCCCTATACATATTCATTAGCACAATAACATTATTAAATTTAACTAGTTTGCTACTAAATTCTTTTTTCACTTTATTACGAATGCCTTTGACGGTTTCTTTTTTGTTTTCTATTGTAGCGTTTAGTTGTTCAATACAATTTTGTCTGACGCTAATGTCTCTATTTAATAGTTCGTATTCATGCTGTATATCTAGTTGTTTTGATCTAAAATGCTTGTTAAACCAGTTAGATTTTATAAATTTTCTATCTTTTAAAAATTCATTACAAGGCTCTAATCTTTTTTCCAACTTTCTTATTTCATCTTCGTAATTAGCGATTTTTTCTTTTGTATCTTCAATATGTTCGTCGTATAGTTGGTTAGTCATATCATTGACGGTCTCCCGTGGATCGTCTAAGTAGGACTGATACCATTCTAACAACATATCATAATCTTCAGTAGTTTTGAAGTCGGAAGGATTAGATAAAAATACAAAAGGGTGCAATAAGATATTGCTTTTGCTATTAAAGAAATAATAATACCAATCTAATAATGAGAAATATACTTTATAATCACAGATACCACATAGTTTGAATAATTTAGTATCTTCAGTATATTTACGAAGCATATATTCAAAAAAGGTTGTATCATTAGACATCTTTTCTATCTTTGGTAGATACTCGCCCTTTAGTCTATCAATTAATTGTGAATCATTCTTTTTAAGGGTCTTTAGATCTTTTATTTTACGTTTGCATTTATTAATTTCGTCGACCGTTACGGCACAGTCTATCAACCACATTCTATCAGATAAGTGCATAAGCTCTCCTACATAGTAGGATAGCATATTATTGTTTAATTTGTCAATAGATCCAAATCATTAGAAATTGAATCAATGATTTGTTCATTTTTATTAGATATCTCCACTAATGGTAGTCGTGCTTCAGGTGAACTTATGAGATTCTTCTTATATAGCAGGTTTTTGATCGGGATAGGATTAGTCTCTAAAAATAGTGATTCGTTAATCCTTTGTATAGAGTTTTGCAGTTCGTTCATACGGTTGTTGTTGTGAAGAGAAGAAGCCCTGTATATATCTTTTACTTCTCGAGTGAGAATATTGGCAGTAACACTAATACAACCGCTAGATCCCAAGAAGTAGAATATGTGATTTAAATTATCTTCTCCGCTATATATGGCAATCTGGTCTTTGCATATATTATGCAACTTTATTATTCTATTAATATCAGTTGTGCTTTCTTTGATACCGAATACGTAAGGATTAGACTTGATTATTTCATTGACAGTATCTAGTTCAATATTCATGCCTGTGCGAGATGGTACATTATACATTATTAATGGGAATTCTAATTTTGATATTAATTCATAATATTTAATTAAGCCA
>JBKSNA010000012.1:0-9215 GCA_046882085.1 Clostridia bacterium | reverse complement strand
CCAAAAATAGTATTTACTGATAATATTGAGGCTCTCTCTCGTGCTATTCCAAAATCTGATGATCTAGTGATATTTGAAGATAGCGAAGCAACTATGTTCAACTCTAGATTGAAATCACTACTACCTATTATAAGAAATGATTGGTGCCTATTCATAGATATTAAAGAGAATAGGATTCGATATGGCGTACTAATGTCATATACCAGCATTAAAGATACTAACCTACTTAGATCTTTAGAACAAAACGAAACACTAAAAGAAAAGAAACTGCACTGCATTATTGCTAGACCACTAAACTTTTATTCAATGTGGCTTCATTCTACCTCAGGTAATGATCTAATAGTCAACTTTTCATTGGATAAATCAAAATCAAATGTATTCAATACCGAAATTAAAGAGTTCGTAGACACAATATTTAGCAAACTTCGCACCACTCAGAGAAAACTTCAAGACATGAAGAATATGTACCTAAATATATTCACCAATGTACTTAGTTATGTCAATGGCTCGATATGTGTAGTCGTAGATAAAGATTACAAAGACAATGGACTATTCGAAGATGGTATTTGGCTAAAAGAACCTATCAGTTTTAGCAAACTATTCACTCAATCCAAAAGTTACAACGAAGAAAAACTTCAAGCACATGCTGATTTATTTATGAATATGCTCAATTTTGATGGTATCACTATTATCGATAATCAAGGACGACTAAGAGCGTATAATGTATTCGTAGAGACCAACTCTAATAAAGTAGGATACATCGTCGGCGGTGCTAGAAAACGTGCAGCATATTATATCTTATCTACCAAGAAGAAAGACATAGTCGGCGTATACTTCCAATCACACGAAGGTGAAGTATTCTTCCAAGAAATTCTACGTCCTACACCAAAGCCAAAAAAGAAAAAAGAAGTCAAATAGACTTCTTTTTTTAATCAAAATTATATTATCTAATTCTCATCTTATGACGTAATACAATTATCACAACTACAGTAGTGATCACTATTGCCGCTACTACCACAATGAGAATTATAGCCCATGTATTGAGCGGTTCTTTAATGCTTACTTTGTAGCTAGATAATATAGTACCCGAACTAGTCACTAACTTGATATAATAATCACCTGTACCGTCTGCCTTGAATGTTCTAGATACTTTAGTCTGACCAGATCCTGAATTCTCATTAATTTCAGCAACTATCTGATCATTAATATAAATGAATGATTCACCGATCTGCTCATATATAGCGCTAGCATCGAAGGTGATATTAAATCCTTTCTTAGTACTCTCGCCTGCTTTTAGAGAGCAATCAATATCTGGTATATCATTATTTAGAGCAAATGCGAAAGTAATCTCGCTAGTAGGATACATATTGTATTGATCTACTACTTCATATGTAATCGTGAAAGTATACATTCCAGATGAGATGCCTAGATCCTCTGAGAAGTGCTCTATCAATCTATCATATGACAATAGCATACCCGAGTCAATATTAGGGTTCACTATCTTAGTAACGAAGATATATGTACAATCATCACCACGATTGTCCAATACCTTTGTGATTTGGAACGCACTCAAATTGGTTAGATCGATAGAAGTACGAGCTTCTTTTTCGTTGATAATAGAGAATTTGATGACATTAGTCAATTCAACATCTTCATTCTTGATATGATCATGATATATTGCCTGAACATTAACTATGAAATATCCATATCCGCTGAATATATAAGGATTCTTATATTCTATATTATAATATTGTCCATCTTTAGTAGCAGATACAGTAATATTTTTGTATATGCTACTAGAAGGAATAGTCATCTCGACTTCACCATTATAATACGCATTATTGACAGGAGTCATACCATTGATGGCAACAGCGACTTTTCTTAAGATGTTTACCTTAAATTCGTCTGCATCTGCTATAGTATGCACATTGCCTGCTTTATCTCGTATTGAGAATGAATATGCACCATTACCCATTATTGGTAGCGAGAATTTATTTTGTCCATCTGGGACAATTTCTCTACTAGTTACTTTTGTGTAATTAGTATTGTCTAGTCTATAGAATATATCTATAATCAAGGTATTTTTCTTCAAAATATTAGCTGATACTTCTATAGTGTCCAATGCAGATTTTACTATACCTGCTAGACTAATCGTATCACTAACTAATCCTACTACATCTATTCCCATGTAGTTATCTTCATTGATCATAGTAGGCACTTCGCCATCTTCATTAGATCTCACGATGGACAATCCATTCACTAATGCACCCATGAGATCTTTTACCTTCAAGATCAAGACATATTGTGGATAATCTCCCAAACTAATCTTATATAGTGTGAGTACATCAGTTACCAAAGACACGGATTCTTTGCTTACCTCAATACCACCTTGATTAATAGTCTTCACAGATAGATCTAGATTGCTAATGTACATTGGATATGCGACTTTGGACTCCATTGGATATCCTGCTAATTTAGCTGAATAATCCTTCAAATCACTAAATACAAATGTCGCATTTGACTTCACTTCTTGATCTAAATAGGTTACTTTGTATATTTTATTTCCGATTCCTTGTACATCAAATTTGAAAATTTTACTACCTAATAATATATTATTTTCATCATTTGAGTATACATTGATCACGAATCTATACAATCCTTGACTTTGAGATGAAGTATTTATAGTGTAAGATATCTCGCCGTTATTAAATATCTCATCATTAATTGTGTTGTCCGCCATTGTTTCGTATAATGTATATTCGTATGTGAAATATTCATTTTGTAATCTATTCCAATTTAGCGACATTATTCCTGTGATGGTAGGTAGGTCACCTGTAGGTTCAGTATTGTATGCTACTAGCATATCTTTTTCGTCGCCACTAGCATTATCTTTTAGACTAACATCGCCGACATTACTATCTAATAATACCGCATAACTATCTCCTGCGTATACTTTATTGTCTATAGTGTTTGAGAAAGATATGTTGAAATATTCTGTGATACTCTTACCATTATTTGAGATATTGATAATACCTTGACTATCATTTATTGTTACATAGTCTTGATTGCCTACGATCTTAATATCACTCTTAGAATAAATACTAGTATTATACCAAATATAGAAATCTCCAAATGTATAAAATGTCTTATTCTCAGCTTGGTAATAGTTCTTTGATTCGACATCTACACCGGTATACTCACTGCTACCATCTAGATTAAATACTGTATAATATGGTCGATCTATAGAGTCTGTCATGAATACCTTATAAGTATTACCTTTGCATAACAATAAAGTATTGTCTAATTTGTTTTCAAAGTTTTCGTCTGAATAGAAATCAATACCATTATTAGAATAATAAGTCGTAGCAATATTGTCTTCGTAGATCGTTATTTGCTCAGCATAATACGTAGCACCTGTATCTACATCTATAGCTTTTGCTTTAGATAGATCTATGTGATACACACCATTCACTGATATAAATACATCTTTAGGATTTAGCTGTGTACTACTATCTCTATCATAGTAGTTCAATACTGTAACGATCTTAACGTCTATAGCATCGCTAATAGTAATAGTATATCTTCCAAATGTCTTCATTAATCCCGCAATTTGGTCGTCTAGATTACTAATATCTGTCATGAAGTTAGTCGTGATATTGCTAATATCATCTTTAGATACGCTAATATGGTAGAACCTGTTACCAATAACCTCAGTACTATCCGCTACTATACTGAATATTGACACTGTATCATTTGTAAGTAATAAAGTTTCGCCTGATTTTTGTGGTGTGTCTACTGTGAAACTGATATTCACAGTATCTTCTTCTTTATTTTCGTCAGCATCTAGATATATTACATACTGAGTCATATTGCCCGCACGATCTATCTCTAAGATCTCATAATATCCGCCTACGGTTATCTCATCTATATATTTGATACTTGACTTATCTTTGAACTTGATACTAGGTATCATAGTAGTGTATCCCGCAGATGTAGCAATAGGTAATCCTAGCGAATCTGTATCTGCATCGAAAGATCTATATCTTATCTCATAAATATCATCAAAGTATAAATCCGTATTCCTATCTACTCTAAAGCCATAGATTAGACTCTTGTCTGTTTTGTTGCTCAATACAGACTCATAATAGTCTTTATATTGATAAGTATATCTAGCCTGTGAACTCTCTCCACCATATACATAGTGAGTGAAGAAATCATCTGTGGTCTCATCGTAATATTTAATAATATTATCATTGCTAATCAGATTATTAACATTAGTAGTAGGCGCCATACGATCTATATTGATGGTGTATGTGGTCTCATAATATGTTATTTTTTCAGTGCTTTCACTATTATTATAATAGTAATACGCATTGATATATTTATCGCCCACACTATCATCGCTCAATTTGTATCGAACAGTGACAGTATAAGTAGTAGGTGATAGATTCCAAGAGCCATCTTCATTCTTGATGTCGGTCTTGAGATATAAGTATCTCACGCCATCAATCGTTTCAATAATTGTGTGTCCATCAGACTCAAATTTATCTAATGCATTATCTGGTAATTTTCCTGTAGAAGTGTATCCACTATCATCGAGACTATAATGATAATATAAGTTTGTATTGCCATCTTTCTTTATATCAAAATAATATTGATCCACTTGCGGAGTCTTTAATTCATCATCTAGATATTTAGGCAACGCAATTTTTACGTATTCATTGCTAGTATAAAGAGTATAATCTGCGCCAATAGATTCATTATCAGTCTGTTCGTCACTATATCCGCTCTCTATCTCCACATTAGGGATTGGTTTAGTGATAGATATATCAAATCCCATAGCGAAATAATGATTATTTCCATTAGGATCTAGTACATTATCTTGTAATACTAATACATATCGACCAGGTAGAGCCAACCAATCTGTATCTTTTCCTGAATTATCTTTTACTAAGAATCTAGAGATAATCTCAGTCATACTATCCTTCATTTCATTATTATCTCTTAGATTAATAGTGAAGTATCCATCTTGTTTAGCGGTTACTTTACCTGTAGCGATCTTGTATTGGGTTTGTTCATTAGTTAGTTGTTTATGACTATCTATGAAGTACAAGTCATATCTTAATCTACCCGCATAATAATCTGTAGTATTCTTTTTATCTAAACCTAAATATTTACCCATTGGTATAGACAAGGTCGCTGGTACTTTATTAGTTTCATAGTATATCTTATAGTTATACTGCTTATCGCCCACACCTAATGGCTGATCAGGAGAAGTACCTCCTGTGAACTCGCTAGTATCAGTTTCGTTTCCTAATACGTTGAGATAGATATTATTTCTAGCAGGATCTATTACTTCATATATTCCATTCTTGTCCACTATGAAATAATAATTTAGTGTTTTCTTATCATCGCCATAGTCTACATCTCCACTGTCTTTATATGTTCTAGTGATAACATACAATCCATCATTAGTAGAAGTTCTTTGATATAGTTTTAATATTCCATATCCATCTGACGTTACACTGCAACCAGCACTTGCATTAGCAGTATTGTTGTATGCAATGATTGGTGAACCAGATTTTGAATAATATCTAGTATTTGAATCATAGTTCTTAGTAGTATCTAATTGATAATATTGATATTTCACTTCTCCGACTTCAAATATTCCAGTACCCACGATCCAGCTAAACATTACATAGTTAGCACTAGTAGCTTTAGCAAAGTTATCATTATTTTCTATCCATTTATCCCCATCAGTAGTATACGCATTCACTCTCTTCTGGTCTGGATAGTTATCAATCTTAGACTTAGATACATTCTCAAAGTCGCCAGCATTATCACTAGCGAATACTCTTCCTAATGAGTTATCGGTATTAATTTCTACTTTGATATACGATTTAGAGTTTTCGGCACTGTTGGTTTTACCACTGTATTCGTTATTTGCTCCTAATAGATAGAAGGTATTGACTATTGACGAACCGCTAGTCGGTTTATACATAGTATAATAATATCCACCCTCATCTTTAGATAGCGATACTATATCTTTTACTTCTCCTGAGATTTGTTGATTGTCATATACATTGAGAGTATTGTTTTTTATGGTTAAATAATATTGATTGTCATTGCTATATCGAGTGAATATACTCTTTAGATTACCGAAGTTGGTACCATTACCAGAGAAATAATTGGTATTTTTATATTCTCCAATGGACATCTTCTCTATTAAGTTCTGTAATATACCACGCTCTGAATCGTCGGCTGCTTCTTGCTTTTCTAACACAAATACCTTATGACTACTTACATATATATTAGTGTTATTACTATATATCTTAGATGCATTAGTTAGATAGTCTGATCCGATCTTGAAATACGCTTCTGTACCATCAATGACCAACATGTATCTACAACTATTACCTGCTTCGTCTGTCAATGTGAATACATATATACCCTGATCTTCTATTATGCTAGATGAATATTTGATATTGGTCATGCTCTCTGCTCTAGAATAATCAAATGAACCAATAGTATCACCCAACTTATAATTAGTAGTATACCAATAATCATTACCATTCTTGATTTCTTTGACAGTAGCATCTGTCTTCTCTATCTTGACGAAAGGTGTAAAGGTGTATTCTGCACTAATCTTCGCTCCACTTGCTTTATTATTCCAAGTGAGTGTAGCCATAGAATCGGTAATACCGCTATTTATTACCTTTGGCTTGTTAGCACTATTCAATGCCACCGAATAATAATATCCATTCATAGCGAAGGTTTTCTTTACTGCAATAGCGGATAATCCAGATATATCCTGTCTATCAATAGTGAATATTCTATAAGTTTTAGATCCGCCTACACTCTCGAGTACCACCAAATATTTCAAGAACGACTTTTCTATATCTTGTCCTAATATATCTCCATGTTCTATATCTTTCGGATTACTGCTATTTATTATTTGTTGTATAGATAAATCTATATCGGTCGTAGTATAATAATATGCTTTGATTTCGCGCTCGAATTTAGAAGCAGGCTCCCAACTGATCTTTACATCGTTTCCGGTATATTTTCCTGCACCCACTACTTGATCCGCACTCTTAATACTGCCATCAGCATTGTATTCTACCGCATTGACATTGATATCTATAGTATCAGTTGTGTATTTAAATGCATATACTTGCCAGAATACTTTTCCTGTATCTGTCTTCACACCAATAATAGCTAGATAATATCCGGTCTTATTAAATGTAGTAGCATTTGTGAAATTAGTAGCATTTAATATATATTCATATTCGCCTGTCCCTACACCGCCTACAATCTTTTCTTTCTTAGTGAATAGATCATCATAACTATCTATTACATTCGCACTATAGAAATATTTACTAAATAAATTGCCTACGTTTGTATCTAAACTACTCACGAAACTATCATTGTATTTAAACCACAATGATCCTTGATTGGTGTTAATATATTTATCTTTAATATTAGAAAGAATAGTATCTATATTATTTCCAACTGCAGGATTGTAATTAACATCATAAGTAGTTACGTTTAATAATTTTGTTATATTATCATCTATACCATCTTTATCTTCGTCAGCACCGTTCATATTAACCATAGCCTGCTCACTCTTGATTACAGTACCTACTCTGGCATTAGAAGAATCATCGAACTCATAAGTAAATCCAATCGCTTTATTTTTATAATCCTCTAGTTTGCTCTCTAAAACACCATCTGGTACTATACAGCCAATCTTTTCGCTATTGTTAGCTAATGTTAAGTGTTTTAATTCTGCTTCTGTATATTCATATTTAGAATATTCTAATTCAAATCCATGTATAGACACGTTCTTAGCGAGATCTTGAGCATAAGATATCTTAATGTACTCCGCCATATTTGGTGCTTCTCTATCATCTGGCACAAATCCCGCATAGATATAGTCATAGTAGAAGACATATGTACCAGGCTCGGTCAATACTATTGAGACTAAGTTATTAGCATTATCTTTTCTATATGTCGCATTTAGTTCGTATGGTTTAGTAACGACATTAGCACCATCACGTCCACTAGTAATAGTCAACTTCATAGGTGCGCTATCGCTCATATTAGAATTATTTACCTTTTTAGCAGTCTCGAAGTCAAATTCATACTTATAATTAGTCTTTTTGTTATTCGCGGTATGATCATAGTTCATCGAATATTTAGTGTAGTCATATGTAAGAGTCGGATAGTATACATTATTATTATCCATACCATCTTCGCCCACATAATATCTATAGAATCCATTATCCAATGTTGCATTTGCGTTGCCATTCGCTTCTACTTTTTTACTAGTAGGATTATACCAAGATAGTGTAGGCTTAGCAGAATATTGATGATTTCCCTCTTCTATATTTGCTGAATATGTACTATTGAACAATAAATAAAATTCAAACTCAGCGCTAAAACTTTCTCCTCCGATTGAATAACTTTCAATTACGATTTTATAATATCCCGCACTCTGTTCATTTTGAGTGATAAGATAAGAGAAGTCATAATATGTTCCTATATCTTCCACATCGTGAGTTCTAAATTTTATATCAGTCGTAGTATTGTTATGTGCAATTGTCGCTGAGGTGTGGTGATAAATACCTGCTGTAAGCCTCTCTTCAGACTCAGGATCTGCCTTCTTAGGAGTATCCACATATTCAGTAATTACCCCATCGACTTCAGGTGTACTATATACGAATTGACCGAATGATATTAATATTGCTTCAGACACTTTTGCAAGAGAATTTCCTGAATATCCTACTAAATTTTTATTGTAATGATAATCGCCAATCTTAGCATCGTTGTATAGCATTACCACATCGCCATTGTCCATTACAGATTTAGACTTAGATCCGCTAGCTATGTCGATATAATATTGTGCTTGATTCTCATTGTCGTATACACGCTTAGCATCAGCCTCTGATACTTCACTGTTGGTGGCAATCTGCATTTCAGCTTTATAACCTTCACTATCAGCAACGATACCTACTCGCTCAGCTGTGAATATTACATCTCCACCAAACTTCGCACTATACTCCACATCGCCTATTGTAGTCTTTGTAGACACAGCGTATACACGACTCTCTTTTCTAATCCCAAAACTCAAACAAATAAATGCAGTACTAATAGCCAATACTACGAATAATATTTTTTGAATTAATTTCCCCTGTTTTGCCACAGCATTCCCC
>JBKSNA010000011.1:0-1604 GCA_046882085.1 Clostridia bacterium | reverse complement strand
AATTATTAGATATGGTTGTTAAGTATTCTTGCTATGAGATAACTAGTTCTAACTTAAGTGTGTTAATTAGCCATATTAATAAGAAAGATAATAACTCTGATACCTTAAGTTTAACTAAAATAACCGAGACTAATAATACTGATTTAATCAAATACGCCAAGGATAATTTTACTGAGATATTTTCTTGTTTATCTACGAATAACAAAGAAGAGAATGTTGATGGTATTATCTACATTCTAAATTCTACTGCTATAACACAAGAACAAAAGATTGACTACCTAACAGGTCAACGATGTCTTGAAGATTTTGAACAAATATTAGAGGAGAATTGGAATATAGCTATTCAATCAAAAGTTATAGCTCCGACATGGCAAAATATAGATACATATGTTAAGATAGGAGGTGTTACAGACAATTACCTTATTAAGTATATTGAGTATTATCATAAAGAATTAGAAAACACATGTCATGAACAAATAGAAAACAAGGATGCTCTATTCAAACTGCTCTTGGGAACTGATAGATTAAATATTGATGCATTTAAATCTATAAGTAAAGCTTATGATAATGTATTTAATGGGTATGTAAATTTGGTTAAATTAGATAGAGAGCGTTTAACTATCCTTCTATATGATAATAAGATTGTATTTTCAAATGAAAATAGTGATATTCTACAAGATTCAGAAATTTACGCGAAGTACCTAATACATCACTCAAAAGATTTCATTAACAACTTATCCCATGACTATCATCTTGATGTGAATACTGCACTCGAATTAATCTTGTCAGATGTATTTACATTACAAGACAAATGTGAGCTAATCAAAATCATCTCGGATGAAGTTATTTCTAAGTCTATACAATTGGCCAACACAATAATAGGTATCATATTAGCATCAAAAAATACTATACTAGTACAAGATAAGATAAAAGTGTTAATACAAACAGCAACTGCTGAAAATCTAAAAGTGTATTTCGCAGCTCTCTTGTTATCTAATAGTACTTCTGATAAAGTAGAACTTTTAGCACTAATGTTATTAGTGTCATTAGGAGGTAAATATAAGGATATAGCAGAGCGTAAAAAACGACCAATTCTCGCTAAAGAAGAATGGAATATTGAGTTACTAAAGATATTAGAATCCATTGAATTTATATCATCAACATCAGAAGAAAAAGATGGAATACGAGTATATCCTAAACGAGTATAATAAGTTAATATTTAGAAAATATTCACATTATTTGCACTTTTTTACCACATACTGACAACTTTTAGCAGTTTAATATACTACCTTTGCAGCGGAATTAAAAATTACTAACGAAAAACAAAACGGTTTATGGCTACAAAATCTAAGAAATCCAAAGAAATTACTATTCGCTCGTCTGCAGCGGAATACTTAACATTTGTTTCTGCTATTGGCGATCAGCCTGAGAGCGTTGAACTCCGCTACCAAGATGAAAACATTTGGCTTACCCAGCGCCTCATGGCTGAGTTGTATGGCGTGGAAGTTCCAACTATTAATGAGCATATACAAAAGATTTATGCGGACTATGAATTAGAAGAGGGGGCAACTATTAGGAATTTCCGAATAGTTCAAACCGAAGGT
>JBKSNA010000010.1:0-25885 GCA_046882085.1 Clostridia bacterium | reverse complement strand
TAATAATTTACAATATTTTTCTAAGAAACAAAATATTAAATTGCCTGAAATTAATTTATTTAATAATTCAATTTATCGAAAAGGGATATTTAATACCAAAATCTCAGATATAGATTGTGTGATTAATTGTTGTCATGGTGGAGTTGGTGAGAATGGTGATCTCGCGGGATTCTTTGAGTCAATGGGTATAAGATATACTAGTGCGAATAGTCTGGCTAGCCATATTGCGATGGATAAGAGTCTGGCAAAAACTATATTACGAGACATTGTACCTACCATTCAAGGGGTTAAAATAACTAAAGAAAATATTGACGATATGATCAAGAAAGTAGAAGAAGAATTTACTGAAAATTTGATAGTGAAACCAAATTCGTTAGGTTCGAGTATAGGAGTAAAGGCGTGTAATAAGGATAATTATAAGAATCAGATTCAAGCAATATTTGAAATGAATGATGATGTATTAGTAGAGAAGAGGATTGTTAATATTCGAGAATACAATCAAGCATGCATCAAGACTAAAGAAGGTCTACTACTTAGTGCTATCGAAGAACCGATATACAAGTCTGATATATTATCGTTTGATGAAAAGTATGAGTCTAAGAGTAAACTAAAGGGACAGGATAGAATAATTCCTGCTAAGATTGATAAAGAGTTAGTAGAAAAAATCAATACAATGACTAAAGGTATTTATTCGACTCTAAATATGAATGGCGTGGTGCGTATTGATTATATATTTGATGCGGATTCCAATGAAATATATTTCAATGAGATCAACACTATTCCTGGTAGCATGGCGTATTATCTTTTTGAGCCGATAGGTGTTGATTACATTTCATTAATGGATATGTTAATTGATAATGTTACTACACCGAAAAAATATAGTTATTTCGATACAAAAGTGTTGGACAATAAAAGCATTTGACAAATAAGCAATCTTGTTTATAATAATATGCGGGAGAAATATATATGAACTTATTAGAGAAAAGAGCGGAGTTGCTAAAATTAAAAAAACAAATGGCATGGATTAGTAGTGAGTGGTATAGTATAGAGAAGAATATTGATAACAATTTCATATATACTGAAGATGTGGTGAGACATATCAATATATTATATAGTTATCTCGTGGATTTAATAGCAGAAATAAAATTATATAAAGAGCACCTTAATGCAGATTATATTCATAGCGTCAATGCTATGTCAAATCGTATAAGAATGATATTAAAAGAAATGAGTGAAAATCGTATAGAAATCTCTAATATATAAAAAATATTAAATTAAGAAATTGGCAAAATTAATTTGCTAATTTTTTTTAATTTTGTTATACTAAATGTAATAGAGAAAAATGTCTCTTTGAAGCATTAGGGGTATAAATGACACGAAGAAAAATATTATTATCTACAATAGTCGTAATGGTGCTAGCATTAGTAGGTGTTTTTTCTGTTGGTATTTTTCAGTCTGTAATGAGTCTTAGAGATAAGAGTGATGCGACATATTATCCGCTTGGTTATGATTTCCATGCTAATACAGCAATAAGTAATGCGGATTACAAAGATAATACTTCATTTGGCATAAGTAATGCTGAAGGTCTTAAAGGGTTTATTGCTTCATCGGTAGATAGGACATGGGAAGGCAAGAATATTTTCTTGAATACTGATATAGACATGGGAGGATACGAGACGAGTCCTATAGGAGCGAAGGATTCTTGGCATATGGGACAGTGTACATTTTTTATGGGTACCTTTGATGGAAACTGGCATACCATATCTAACTTGAAGGTGAAAGCCCCGAAAGATAATGGAGATGCTATAGTTGCTGGAATTTTTGCCAAATTAGGGAATTGCGCCATTAAAGAAATCAGATTTTATAACTGTCAAGTTACAAATGCTAATGACAAAAGTTCCGAACCATTATATATGGGCATTATAGCAGGATCAATGACGGTCGAAACTCTAATTCAAGATTGTGTAATAGATAGTTGTACGATTAACAATACTGCAAAAAAAGTTACAAATTTGTATACATCGCCTACGGCGGGAGGTTGTATAGATGAATATGATTTGTCAAATGTTTATGGATCAATTGGCGGGGGTGTATATCAATGGAATAGTAATTTAAATTTGTCTTTTGGTGGATTGATAAGAGTTTGTGTTCAAAATTTTACCAATAATGATAGTAGAGGTAGCACACTTGGACCGGAGTATGTAAAGTTTCAAATTAAGTATATTGCTAATGATGGTGTTGGATCAAAGAAGACAGCTTATCTTGCTATTTTGAACATTAAAGAATGTGTTGTTGGAACTTCTGTTGCAGGAAGTATTATTTGTGGAGTTCAATTATTAGGATATGATAATAATTATGACAAAAATATATATTGGTATGTTGGTAACGGATATGCGATCGTATTTGAACCTATAATAAATTATGCGTATGACGATGCTAATGATTATTCTAGGTTAACTGTCGCTAATGAAACAATGGATCCATCGAACTATGTATGGTACAGGAGTGCTATAGCATATAACGATACTCCATATTTGGTTAAGTTTGCTAATATTGCTAATATTAAAATAGAATGTGATGGATCCCGAGGGTATATGGCATATAGGGATAGGTGGGGCAATGTACGTATGGATGGTCAAACTTCATTCTATTTATATTTTCCTAATGAGGTGTATATTCCACGACATAGTGGAAGTGTATTCTGGCCTTTTGTTTCATCAGATGAAAGAATAGAGGCTTATGCATATACAGATAGATATTGTACTTTTTCACGATGGGATTATGCGCCAACAGGTCATTTAACATATAATGCTCATCCTACATTTGATAAACTTGATACTTGTGTGGTTTCATTTAAACCAGCACAAAATGACAACTTATATTATGATAAGAATAACACAACTACAATTAAACCGAGATTATTTGATTTATCTGGATCTATGGCTAATCCTTCTTTTGCTTCTATTTCTTCTGATGGTAGTTTGAATTTAGTAGTGCAGAGAAATACAGATCTTTATCCGGATAGTACATATCCGGTTGGGGGATATGATGTAAATAACGGTGGATATTATGGTGTGTATACTCTTAATGTTAGTGGTACTTGGTATGCGGTTGCATATCATTTTACTGAAGCTGTACCAAATCTAACATGTACGCGAACATATAATAATGTTTTTGCTATCACATCTAATTTAGACATAACTACGACATTTAATGGTGGGTATGTAAATTTACAATTCTTGACAGTCAATAATACAGAAATATCCAATCCGGTAGGCAGTATTGATGATCTGCAGTATGAATATAGAATACCACAAAATAGTCAAGTATCTGCAAGTGTAACAGTTGATAATCAGGCAATAACATATAGTATCAATAATGAGCAGAAGATTACTTACACTTGTCAAAACGAATGTAAGATAGTTGGCACGGGATTGGGCAATAGTTCTAATCTAATGGCCAACTCCGAAACGATTTCTACAAAAGGTACAATACACAAAATCTATCCGATTGTAAATTGGAATTCAGATGATTATTCGTCAGAACCGGTACCAGATCCATCTGGAGTAACGTTAAGATTCAATACTGCTATACATACTATTTTAGATGACACGAGTGTTGGATATGCCATATATGCTGTGAATGGTACTATAGAAAATAAACTTGGATATAATACAAAACATTTAGGTCTAACAATCACGGATAGAGGAGAAGCGGTATTTAATCTAGAAGGAGTGTCCTCTCTTAATGTCGAATTTGGGCATATTGTTAATTTAGAAAATAATCCTATACTAAATAGTTATTATTACTTGGTAACTGTAAATGATACAGTTAAATATAAAGTGTACTACGATCTAACCACTTCTACAGATGAATATGTATACGCAATTAGCACCCATGATTATAATGGTGAAACGAAGTTGATATCTTCATTTACATTAGGCTCTGAAAATGTACAAATTATTCCGATCATTACGCTAAAGTCTTATTCGGTAGTTGATGGTTCTAAACAATAATCTATAAAATCTCACGAAATCGTGAGATTTTTTCTTTTATAGAATATGAAAAAATATTGATTAATTTACTTGTTTTAAGTATATTTTGAAAGTTTATTAAATTAATTTGCTAATTTTTTTTAATTTTGTTATACTATAATGGTAAGAAAAATTTGATAAAAAGGGAGAATGTAAGTGGCTAGTTATGATTCAAAAGATTTAGTAGTATTAGAAGGTCTTGATGCTGTCCGCATGCGTCCTGGTATGTATATTGGTACGACAGGAGTGAAAGGACTTCATCATATATTGTGGGAAATTATAGACAATGCCATCGATGAAGTGGCGAATGGTTATGGTAATAAAGTAGTAGTTACTCTACACAAAGATGGCACTGCATCTGTATTAGATAATGGTCGTGGTATTCCGGTAAGTCCGCATCCAAAGCTTAAAATGAGCGGTGTAGAAGTGGTGTTCACACAACTTCATGCGGGTGGTAAATTCGGAGATGGTAATTATAAATATTCTGGCGGTTTGCATGGTGTAGGTGCGTCTGTAACTAATGCACTCAGTAGATATTTAGAAGTAACTGTGTATAAAGACGGTAAGAAGTATTTTGCTCGTTTTGAGTCAATCGAGAAGGGTGGCAAAGTGCATAGCGGTGTGCCTGTAGAGAGATTGAAAGAATTGGGCAATACTACACTTAAGGGTACTTATGTACGATTCTTACCAGATGATAGGGTATTTAAAGATTGTACATTTGATTATCGTACAGTGCGTGAGAGACTACAAGAGACTGCATTCCTTAATAAAGGCGTGCACATTGAATTAGTCGACGAGCGCACTAATAAACAAGAAACATTGTGTTATGAAGGTGGTATTAGAGACTACGTTACACACTTGACTCAAGACAAGAGTCCGTTGTTCTTCCCACCTATTTATATAGAGAATGAGATAGAAGACACATATGTATCTCTCGCTATTCAATATATAGATAATTATAATGAGAATATATTTAGTTATGTTAATAATATTCCTACTCCAGAGGGTGGTACTCATGAAGTAGGATTCAAAATTGCTCTTACGAAAGTATTAAACGACTTCGCTAAGAAACATAATTTAATTAAAGATAAAGATGAAGCATTCATTGGTGATGATTTCCGTGAAGGAATTGTAGCTGTATTGTCTATCAAGATGAAGAATGTCCAGTTTGAAGGTCAGACTAAGACCAAACTAGGTAACGTAGAGGCTAGATCTAGAGTAGAGAGTGTATGTACTCAAGGACTGAATGAATTTTTTGCAACAAAAAAGAATGAGAATATCGGTAATATCATCATAGAGAAAGCTAAAGGGGCAGCAAAAACTCGTGCGGCGACTAAGAGAGCAAAGGAACTCTCTCGTGCTAAGAACTCTATCGAAGGTAGTATGCTCATTGGACAACTCGCTAACTGTAGTAGTCGTAATCCAGACATTAATGAGTTGTTTATCGTAGAAGGAAAGTCTGCGGGAGGTACAGCTAAACAAGGAAGAGATAGATATTTCCAAGCGATATTACCACTTCGAGGTAAACCTCTAAATAGTGAGAAGAAACGTATTGATCAAGTACTTGCAAATGAAGAGATACGTACTATTATCGGAGCATTAGGTACAGGCATTGGCGAAGATTTCAAACTTGATAATCTCAAGTATAATAAAGTCATAATCCTAAGCGATGCCGATCCAGATGGTATGCATATTAGATGTATATTGCTCACATTCTTCTTTAGATACATGCGTCCGCTAATTATGAATGGTAATGTGTATGTTGGTATGCCACCATTGTATAAAGTGAAGACCAAAGATAAAGAATGGTATTTATATTCTGACGAAGAATTAGAAGAAGTGAAGAGCAATCTCAAGAATTATACAGTGCAACGCTACAAAGGACTAGGAGAGATGAGTGATAGACAATTAAAAGATACTACACTCGATCCTGCTAAGCGAAATATTATCCGCGTTAGTGTAGAAGATGCTGTAATGGCAGACAAAGAGATCTCTATGTGGATGGGCGACGATATAGGTCCTAGAAAAGACTATATCAACCGCTATGCGAATTTTAATAGAGTAGATAATTTCGATAAAGAGACAGAGGAGGAAGGTAATGAGTAAGAAAGATAAACTAGATCAGATCAAGAATGTAATTCCTACCGGTCAATTATTCGAGAAAACTGTAGAAGAAGTACTATCTACTTCCATGCTACCATATAGTGAATACGTTATTATGGATAGAGCTTTACCTAGGGTGGAAGATGGACTAAAACCCGTACAACGTCGTATACTATACGATATGTTAGAATTAGGTCTCACTCCAGATAAGGAATACAAAAAATCTGCGCGTGTAGTAGGTGATACGCTTGGTAAGTTCCACCCACATGGCGATAGTTCTGTATATGGTGCTTTAGTTCGTATGGCGCAAGATTTCGTAATGGCTGAGCCTCTTATTGAAGGGCAAGGCAACTTTGGATCTATTGATGGAGATAGTGCAGCAGCGATGCGTTACACTGAGTGTAAGTTGACTCCACTCGCTATGGAACTCATGAAAGATCTAGAGAAAGATACGGTCAACTTTAGTTTCAACTTTGACGATTCCTTAAAAGAGCCTGACTACATGACAGGACGATTCCCTAATCTATTCGTCAATGGTGCTACAGGCATTGCGGTAGGACTCGCTACTAATATCCCTACACACAATTTAGGAGAGATGATCGATGGTTGTATAGCTTATATTGATAAGCCAGATATCTCACTTGATGAGATAATGGAGTATATTAAGGGACCAGACTTCCCTACAGGTGGACAAATTTGCAAATCCAATGAAATGAGAGATGCGTATATGACCGGTAGGGGAAAGGTTGCCATTCGTGCGGTATTCCACTTAGAAGACGAAAAGAATGGCAAGACTAATCTTGTAATAACTGAGCTTCCTTATCAGGTGAATAAAGCAGAATTTTTGAAGTCTATTAGTAATCTAAAAGAGAAATTCAAAGACGAATTAGCAGATATCTACGATATTTTAGATGAATCTAGTAGCGAAGGTATGCGTGCCGTTATCACCTTCAAGAAAGATGCTGATATTGATAATGCTATAGCATTACTCATCAAGCATACAGATATGCAACTCAATTTCAACTACAACGTAGTAGCCATCGCCGATGGTAGTCCTAAGCAATTAGGATTGATGGATTATCTGTCATATTACATTAAGTTCCAACTTGACATTATCGTTCGTAGGACTAAGTTTGAACTAGAGAAGGCAAAAGCGAGAGCGCACATTTTAGAAGGTTTAGTAATAGCGATTGCTAATATTGACGAAGTAATTAGAATTATCAAATCATCTGCATCTACTAGCGATGCTAAGACAAAACTTGTAGAGAGATTCTTGCTTAGCGAGATTCAAGCACAGGCTATTCTAGATATGCGTCTAAGTCGACTTACTAATCTTGAAGTAGAGAAACTCGAGCAAGAATTAGCAGAACTAAGAAGACTAATTGAAGAGCTTACTGCGATCTTAGGTAGTGAGAAAAAACAATATGCGGTAATCAAGAAAGAGATGCTAGAACTAAAGAAAAAATATGCTACTCCACGTAAGACTCAAATAGTAGACACGTTCGAGACATATGATGTTACTCCGATAGAAAAATTATTAGATACAGAATGCGCGGTGGCGGTTACTAATGATGGTCTAAGACTAAAGACCTTAGATCTAAAGCAGATACAGAATGCTAGTCCGGACTATAAGTATGACAACATGCACTCTGTACACAAAGTGATCGCACATACTAGCATGAATAGTAATGTGTGCATGTTCACCAACTTTGGTAATTTCTTCAAAATGCAGGTAAGAGATATACCGTCTGCTAAATTTACTCAGAAGGGTACACCGCTTAGTCAGATATCTAATGCGGAGACCAAAGAGAAGATTATTGCTCTCTTCGATGAGAAGGATATGTTGGCTAATGCAGAACTTGTCATGGCCACTCAAGACGGATATGTTAAGCGTGTAGAGACTAGCGAGTTCGCGAATCTTAAGACAGGCAGTATTGCTTTAAAACTGAAAGATTTCGATCGACTAATTATGTGTCAGATCAATGACAATCTACCATCAATGCTTATGGTTAGTAGCGATGGTATGGCTATTAATTGTGAATACAATACTGTACCAGTTACTAAGAGAAATAGTGGCGGAGTGATCGGTATGAATCTAAATGACAAAGCGAAGACAATATTCGCTGGTCAAGTGAATACTCTCGATAGAGTACTAATAGTAACTCCTGAGGGTAATGCTAAGAAATTTAGTCTAAATGAGATTCCTATTGGTCAACGCAATCGTAAAGGACTCAAGATTACTACAGGTAAAGATGAGATCTTCATGGTATTGTCTCCGATCGTTACAGGTCAGATAGTATTAGAAGATAAGAAAGATATCCATGTAGTAGATGTCAACGACATCGCTATACAAGAGCGTACTGCTTCATGTAAACCTCTCATCAAGAAAGTCAAAATGGACGTAAAAGAAGTGGGA
Organism: Clostridia bacterium; assembly: GCA_046882085.1. Lineage (GTDB taxonomy): Bacteria > Bacillota > Clostridia > Christensenellales > UBA1242 > Onthoplasma. The sequence continues at coordinate 17,332 of JBKSNA010000010.1, read as the reverse complement.
TTGTATCTAAATTAGTGAAAAAAAAGAAAGTTTCGTACTTTCTTTTTTTGTATTCTTGGTGCAGATTGCCACGCATTCGCTCGCAATGACAATGTTGAGACTTGTTCTTGCCATTTTGAGGGGCGTAGCGACGTGAGGATCTACACTCTTTTTTACAGTTTACACATTTTTTAACATTTTATGACAAGATTATCATATTTTAATATATGGAAGCATCTTTCTTAGAACTAAGATCTAAGCAAGTAATCAATACTGTCGATGGTAAATGTCTAGGACATATCTCGGACATGATTTTTGATGTAGGTACTGCGTGTGTGTTAGGCTTCGTGGTTCCACAGAATGAAGGTGGATTCTTTGGACTATTTCGTGGTAGCAAAGATTTATTCATTCCATATGATTGTGTGTGTAAGATCGGTGTAGATGTGATCCTAGTAGATATATGTATAGAGAACAAAACACCTAGAAAAGGTAAGGAAGACCACCCGAGAATACAATCTGTAGTAGAATCTTAAAAAAAGTACCTTAATTTGATTGTCAAAAGAATTCGAAATATGTAAAATATACTTAGGAGAAAAATTATGAAATGTATTTTTTGTGGCAACCAAGAAAGCAAGGTTGTAGATAGTAGATATTTGAAGGACACTAGCATTCGTAGACGTAGAGAGTGCCTTGGCTGTGGTAAGAGATTCACTACATATGAGACAGTAGAGACTAATCCAATGGTAGTTACTAACGTAGACAATGTACGTGAACCATTCAAACGTGAGAAATTATTAGAGAGCATTACATACGCTACTTATTGTGTAGATCTAAGTGTGGCACAAGAAGATATTGTAGATAATATCGAGAATAAGCTTCTAATGCTTCAAAAACAAGAGATCAGTACTAAAGATATTGTGGCTATTGCTCTAGATGTCTTGATGGAAGTAAGCAGTATGGCATCACTAGTATATTTCACTCAACATACAGAGTGTGCTACATTTGATGATGTTCGTAGATTTATCAATAGATAATAAAAGTTGCCGTTTGGCAACTTTTTTTGTTAGACGTGTAAATATATTTGTCAAAAAAATATTTTTGTAGTATCATAGCGGTATGAACAAAAGAAAATTATTCATCTCAATACTTGGTGCTACCGCAGGAATGTTATTCTTGGCGTTTATTTGCTTGGCTGTATTGGTGAAGAAGAATTATTTATTTGATATCGATAGTCAGGCAATAGGTATTGTGAATAATATTAGAAATATAGGATTGACTAATTTCTTGAAGGTATTTACGTATTTGGGCTCGGTCATTATATTGATACCTATCGCTTTAATACTTTTCTTCATCATAAAAGGCAAAAGAGAGAAGATATTTATTGTTTCTACTTTTGTATTTGCGGGATTACTTAGTACTATTATGAAATATTTGGTAAGTCGTGGTAGACCTGTCGGTGTGGCGATTATTGAAGAAGTGGGATATAGTTTCCCATCAGCTCATACCATGCTTAGTCTAGTAGTGTATGGTATGGCAATATATATGATACTAAAACTAATGAAGAATAAACCACTCAAAATAGTACTTAGCTTATTGTTGACTATAGTGATTGTTGCAGTAGCACTTAGTAGGGTGTATTTAGGTGTGCATTTCATGACAGATATATTTGGTGGTTGGATATTAGGATTCTTCGTGTTAGTTATTAGTATTACATGTTATGAATTTGCATTCAAGCGAGAAAAACCTTAGGTTTTGTCTTGCTTTTTTATTTTTTTTATGGTAGAGTGTACTAGAAATAAGTAATTTTTAAGGAGAAATATAGTGATAACAGTAAGTAATGTATCAGTTCTGTTCGGTAGTAGAAAACTATTCGATGAGGTGAATCTAAAGTTTAGTAAAGGTAATTGTTATGGTGTGATCGGTGCCAACGGTGCAGGAAAGTCAACATTTATGAAGGTCTTGTCTGGAGATTTGGAAGCTAACAAAGGTGAAGTGATAATTCCTGCCAAAGAGCGTCTATCAGTACTAGAGCAGAACCAAGAGAAATATAATGATTGTACCGTTCTTCGTACAGTACTCATGGGACATAAGCGTCTAGTGGAGATTATGGACGAGAAAGAAGTGTACTATGCTAAGGCTGATTTCACTGAAGAAGATGGTATTCGCCTAAGCGAACTCGAGGCAGAGTTCATGGAACATAATGGTTGGGACGCAGAGAGTGAAGCAGAGAGTCTACTAAACTCGCTCGATATTCCTAAGGATCTACACTATGAATTAATGGCTAACGTGGATAGTAAGATTAAGGTGAAAGTGTTGCTCGCTCAGGCATTGTTCTCTAATCCAGATAACCTTATCCTAGACGAACCGACCAATAACTTAGACGTGAAGACTATTAGATGGTTAGAAGACTTCATCTTAAACTTCGAGAATACAATCATAATCGTCAGCCACAATAGACATTTCTTGAATAAAGTATGTACACATATCTGTGATATTGATTATGGTAAGATCAACTTGTATTTAGGTAACTACGACTTCTGGTATGAGTCTAGTCAATTAGCATTAAAACAACAAAAAGATCAAAATAAGAAAGCCGAACAACGCGCTAAAGAATTGCAAGAATTTATCGCACGATTCGCAGCTAATGCGTCTAAATCTAAACAAGCTACTAGTAGAAAGAAAGAGCTTGAGAGACTTACTATCGAAGATATCAAGCCAAGTAGTAGAAAATATCCATATATTGACTTCAAATTTGACCAACGAATAGGTAATGATATATTGTTTGTAAAGAATCTCACCAAACCAGGATTATTCGAGAATGTATCATTCACACTTCGTCCAGATAATAAAGTAGCCATTATGTCAGACAATAGTAATGTGGTTACTACATTATTTGATATTCTAGCAGGTAAAGATAATGACTACAAGGGCGAAATAAAGTGGGGTAAGACTATTACTACCACCTATCTACCGCAGAATAATAATGATTATTTCGAGAACTGTGATTTATCGCTTGTGGATTGGATCGGTCAGTACACTAAAGAAACTGATGCGACATTCCTTCGCTCATGGTTGGGTAGAATGTTATTCAGTGGAGAAGAGGCAGATAAGAAGGCAAAGGTATTATCAGGTGGAGAGAAAGTTCGCTGTATGTTAGCTAAGATGATGTTGGAGGCGGGTAATGTGTTACTACTAGACGAACCTACTAACCATTTAGACCTAGAGTCAATCACTGCACTCAATAAGGGAATGGAGAAGTTTGATGGTTGCATGATATTCTCGACTCATGATGAAGAGATTATATCTACTGTTGCTAATCGTATTATTCGCATTAATTCTACGCTTGAATACGATCGAGATATAGACTACGATACTTATTGCGGAACAGAGATGAAGAAATAAAGATTTAGACATCGACATGTGTTGATGTCTTTTTTTTATTATTAATTCATATATTCATATATGAGTATGTTAGATGAGATAGATAGATTGATGAATAGCGCTAATATTTCACTTGATTATCGCACAGTTAATCTTGGTGGCAATAATTTTTATATAGAGGGCATCAAAAATGTAATTAGTTTTAGTGAAGAAGAAATGTGTTTTCAGATGAAGAAGACGATGCTAGTAGTATCAGGTAATAATCTTAAAGTGAAATATTTAGACAAGACTAGTTGTGTAATAGTTGGTAATATTATATCGGCGGTGGTTAGATGAGATTTGATTTATCAGGATATAATATCGACTATTTATTGAAGACGTTGTATCTTAAGAAAATTACATTGATAAATTTAGTTCGCACAGCTGTCGACCAAGTATCTTTTGAAGTATTAGACAAAGATATCAAGAAGGTAAAAAGACATATAGCGAACTATAAAGTAAAGTCAACGCCATCAATAGTTAGAAGACTACCAAAAATAATACTCGCCAACATTGGCATTATGATAGGTGTCATTGTGAGCATGGTAATAGGTGCGATAGCTACTAAATTTACATGGCAGATAGAGATCTTCGGACTAGAGAATCTAAGCAAAAAAGAAATACTAGAAGTTTTATCAGACAATGATATTTCAGTAGGAAAGATCAATACTCAAACTAGTGAACATATCGAAGAAATACTAATGAATAATTACGATAGAATAGCACAAGTATCAGTAATTAGACATGGTACAGCAATAATAATTAATCTAAGTGAAAAATTAGTATATAGAGAAGATATCTATGAGCCAATCAGGGCGAAATATGATGGCATTATTAGTAGTATTCGTATCGTAACAGGTACTACGAATGTCAAAATCGGCGATTATGTCCACGCTGGAGATGTGTTAGTGCTACCATTTAATATTAATTCTCATGGTGAAAAGGTGTCAGTTAGACCTATCGCTGAGATCGATGCGGAAATATATATAGTGGGCAGTGCGAGAGTTGACCGAGAAGAAACTGCTCTAGTACGAACAGGCAGAATCTCAAGAGTTTATAAATATGAAATATTTAATTTTTCAATATTTAGCGGAAAGAATAAAAATTCATTTGCACTTTTCGACCTAGTTAGTTATAATGAAAATGTAAGCAGACTCATACCGCTCAGTCGAGATGTGTATGTCTATCACGAACTAACTACATCTACTATTAGTCATGATTTTGATCAAGAGAGAGATCAATTATTAGTTAAGAGTAGAGAGAATGCTTATCTTGATCTGCCAATAGGTGAGATTTTAGAAGAGACAAGTGAGATAAAAGTCGTGAATGATAGTATGTTTGCTTACACTACTATTAGATTACTAGGGAATATTAATGATATTAATTGATGGACTACAAGACAAGAAGATAATTAAAGACTTAGATAGAGTATACGACGAAGTATGCAGAGTTCTTTCTTTGCCTAAGGAGATTAAGGTTAATCTAATATTCGTAGATGAAGAATCAATTAGGACACTCAATCGTGATACTAGAAATATCGATAAAGTTACAGATGTGTTGTCATATCCTTACACTGATCTGAAGGTAGGAGAATTATTAGATATTAATGATTATAGTGAATCAATAGACATTACTGACAATACACTTACTATTGGAGATATTTATATATGCACCAAGAGAGCAGAAGAGCAAGCCAAAGAGTATGGCCATAGTATCAAACGAGAAATGTGCTTTCTACTTTGTCATGGATTGCTACATATATGCGGATATGATCATATAGAAAGTGAAGATGCTATAATCATGGAAGCAATGCAATCAAAAATTTTAGACAGCCTTGGCATCAGTAGAGATATAGAATTTAGAGCCGGGTTCGTAACTATTATTGGCGACACCAATGCAGGTAAGAGCACTCTAATTAATTCGCTAGTAGGTGAGCATGTAGCGATAGTGAGTCCTAAGACTCAGACTACTAGAGAGAATCTAATAGGTGTATACAATGACGACAATACCCAGATCGTATTCGTAGATACTCCGGGTTATCACAAGCGCGCTAATAAGATCGATGATGAAATGGATAAGCAGATAGCGACAGCACAGGAAGACACTGAGATAATCCTTATGATGATAGATGGCAAGCGTCCTTTGGTAGATCAATATAACAGTCTAGCTAAAAAAGTAAATAACGATGCTAAGAAGATATTGCTTATCAATAAAATAGATGAATTGAAGTATGAAAAATTATATCCACAATTAGCCGAACTAAATAGTATCGCTAAGGTAGATGAAATATTACCAATATCTGCGAAGACAAATAAGAATCTAGACGTATTACTTGATATGATTAAGAAATATCTACCTGTATTTGATCACGAGATTAGATACTATGATAGAGAAGAATACACAGACAAGAATCTTCGTCATATGGTGGCGGAGATAGTGAGAGAGAAGGCATTGCTATTCTTAGATGATGAAGTGCCACATGGTATTCAAGTGGTGGTTACTGATTATCAAGAATCTACCGATCCTGTCAATATCTACGCAGATGTGTACTGTGAGAGAGAGTCTCATAAGGCGATAATTCTCGGCAAGAATGGCGATATGATCAAGAAGATATCGACCAAAGCGAGAGAGTCTATCGAGTGGTTGATCGGCGAGAGAGTCAATCTTCAATTATTCGTGAAGGTAAAAGAGAATTGGAGAAATGATATTAAAGCAATATCAGATTTTGGCTTAAAGATTAGTGAATAATTATTCGCTTCACACATAAAATAAACTAGAGAGGTGACTTAATGATAGAAAATCTTAGAGATAAATATATGGACGAGTTCGTTAAGTCTGGTAAAATTGAATTTTTCATGATGGCTAAACGACTAGAAAAGTTGGCAGAAGATATATACAATGTTGATTTAGTTGATAACATTGATGAACTTAGTCTTTAATTAGAATATAAAAATATTGAATTTGGCGCCAAAATTAATTGGTAATGGTTTTTTATGACAGATGAGAAAGTAAAAGGAATAGTGGTAAAATTAATTGACTACAAAGATGCGGACAGGCTCGCATCTATTTTTACTTTAGAGAATGGACTTATTAGTGCGAAATTTACAGGAGTAAGACGCGATAAGGCAAAATTAAAAGGTGTCGCACAGCCATTCACTTTTGCTGAATTTAATATTCTTAGTAGATCAAATAATCGCTCAATAATTTCTGCTGATATACTAGATAATTTTACGAACATTTTGACTGACTATAATAAGACAATGTGTGGATACATCGTGCTAGATATGATTAGATCAATATTGCCACACGAGAAGAGGGAGGAAGATATATTCTTACTCACATTATCTTCACTAAAAGACATTGAAGAGAATAACGAATATGTCGCGACTATTAAGTATGTTTTGAGATTCTTGGACTTCTCAGGTATGGAGATAATGTTGCCCGAATCAGACTATGTATACTTTGATTCAATGTCGGGAGAATTTTCGACTAGTAGGAGTATAGGTGCTAGCGAAATTGATAAGAAAGTGTATAAGACACTAAGAGATATTTCATTAGATCAAGAGATAGTAGTGGCGGATAATACCTTAAGACAAATACTTAGATTATTGCATAATGTTATCTATATTCGCTTCGGTGAAGATATTAAATCTTTTGCTTTTATTTAGGTGAAAGAAAAATTAAAATCGACTTTAATTTAGTTGATTTTTTTTTATGAATTTTGTAGACTAGTAGGGACTAAAAATTAAAGGAGAAAATAATGGATAAAAAATATGTATATTTATTCAGCGAAGGTAATGCAAAAATGCGTGAACTTCTAGGTGGTAAAGGTGCAAATTTGGCAGAGATGACTAGAATTGGTTTGCCTGTTCCTCAGGGTTTTACTATTTCTACTGAAGCTTGTACTCAATACTACGAAGACGGTAAACAAATCAATGATAGTATCCGTGCAGAGATCATGGAGAATATCAGCAAGATGGAAGAAATTACCGGTAAGAAATTTGGAGATAAAGAGAATCCTCTATTAGTATCAGTGCGTAGTGGTGCTAGAGCATCAATGCCTGGTATGATGGATACTATTCTTAACCTTGGTCTTAACGAAGAGGTAGTAGAGACTCTATCTAATAAGAGTGGTAATCCTCGTTGGGCATGGGACTGTTATAGAAGATTTATTCAAATGTTCTCTGACGTTGTAATGGAAGTAGGTAAGAAGTATTTCGAGAAACTTATCGACGAGATGAAAGAGAAGAAAGGTGTTGAATTAGATATTGATTTGACAGCAGAAGATTTGAAAGAATTGGCATATCAATTCAAGGGCGAATACAAAAATCAATTAGGTAAAGATTTCCCTAGTGATCCTAAGGAACAACTATTCGAGGCTATTAAGGCAGTATTCCGTTCTTGGGATAATCCTCGTGCTAATATCTATCGTATGGACCACGATATTCCATATTCTTGGGGTACTGCGGTTAACGTACAGATGATGGCTTTCGGTAATATGGGCGAAACATCTGGTACAGGTGTGGCATTTACTCGTAATCCGGCTACAGGTGAGAAGGGCTTGATGGGCGAATTCTTAATGAATGCTCAAGGCGAAGACGTAGTAGCAGGTGTTCGTACTCCAATGCCTATCGATAAGATGAAAGAAGTAATGCCAGCAGTTTACGATCAATTCGTAGAGATCTGTAAGATTCTAGAGAATCACTATAGAGATATGCAAGATATGGAGTTCACTATCGAAGATAAGAAACTTTATATGCTTCAGACTCGTAATGGTAAGCGTACAGCAGCAGCTGCTATTCGTATCGCTTGCGATTTGATCGACGAAGGTATGATTACTGAAGAAGAAGCATTGATGCAAATTGATGCTAAGACATTAGATATGTTATTACACCCACAATTTGACGCTGAGGCACTTAAGAATGCTGATAAGTTTAATGTTGTAGGAAAAGGTATTGCAGCATCTCCAGGTGCGGCTGCTGGACATATCGTATTCACAGCAGAAGATGCGGTAGTTGAAGGTAAGAAAGGTAAGAAAGTAGTTCTAGTTCGTCTAGAGACTAGTCCAGAAGATATCGAAGGTATGAAATATGCTCAAGGTATCTTAACAGTTCGTGGTGGTCAAACATCTCACGCTGCCGTAGTTGCTCGTGGTATGGGTACTTGTTGTGTATCTGGTTGTGGCGACATCAAGATGGACGAAGAGAATAAGTGTTTCACTCTTGCTGGTAAGACTTATCACGAAGGAGATGAATTATCTCTAGATGGTTCTACTGGTAAGATTTATGATGGTATGATCAAGACAGTTCCAGCTGATCCTAATAGTGGTTACTTCGGACGTATCATGAAGTTGGCTGATAAGTACAAGGCTCTTGGCGTTCGTACTAATGCTGATACTCCAGCAGACGCAGAGCGTGCGGCTGAATTAGGTGCTCAAGGTATTGGCTTGTGCCGTACTGAGCATATGTTCTTCGATCCTGAGAGAATCGGTGCATTCAGAGAGATGATCTGTTCAGATACTGTAGAAGAGAGAGAAGTGGCTCTAGCTAAGATCGAACCAATGCAACAAAAAGACTTTGAAGGCTTGATGGAAGCTCTTAAGGGTCAACCTGTTACTATCAGATTCTTGGATCCACCTCTACATGAGTTTGTACCTACTACTGAGGAAGATATCGAGGCTTTAGCTAAGGCTCAAGGCAAGACTGTAGCTCAAATCAAGCAAATCATCAACGATCTTCACGAGTTCAACCCAATGATGGGACATCGTGGTTGTCGTTTGACTGTAACTTATCCAGAGATCGCTGTAATGCAGACTAAGGCTGTAATTAAGGCTGCTATTGCTGTTCAAAATAGACACCCTGAGTGGAATGTGGTTCCAGAGATCATGATCCCACTTATTGGCGATATGAAAGAATTGAAGTTCGTGAAGAAGATCGTAGTAGATACTGCTGATGCGGTTATCCGTGAGGCTGGATCAACACTCAAGTACGAAGTGGGTACTATGATCGAGATCCCTAGAGCAGCATTGATTGCTGACGAGATCGCTACAGAGGCTGAGTTCTTCTGCTTCGGTACTAATGACCTTACTCAGATGACCTTTGGCTTCAGCCGTGATGATGCTGGTAAGTTCTTACCTTCATATTATTCTAACAAGATCTACGAATCAGATCCATTCGCTCGTCTAGACACTACTGGTGTTGGTAAGTTGATGGAGATGTCAGTGAAGATGGGTAAGGCTACTCGTGGTAGTCTACACTGTGGTATCTGTGGTGAGCATGGTGGTGATCCTTCATCTATCGAGTTCTGTCACAATATTGGACTTGATTATGTATCATGTTCTCCATTCCGTGTGCCAATCGCTAGATTAGCCGCAGCTCAAGCAAACATTAAGAACAAGAGAAGCTAATAAGCGAGGCTAATCTTAATGGGGTCCCCACTAGACAAATGTCTAGAAGGGGAAAAGGAACAATCGAGCAAAGAGTCAATATTTGCGAATAGCAAATTGACAAAAGCGAGAATTGTGACGCGCCGCAGCTCAAGCTAACATTAAGAATAAGAGAGCCTAGTCATGTCATTGCGAGGAAGACGAAGTCTGACGTGGCAATCTAGTGTAGATTCTCACGTCGCCATGCTTCTCAGAATGACATTATAAAGTTCCTACTAAAATGGGAAAATTGTTATATCATCGTGATTAACATCATGACTTGGATATAAATTTGCATATCAAAGTATATTGCAAATAAGGGGATACAACTAATTAGTAGTTGTAATATAAGCAAGACACGAAAGATAAAATAAACCACTGCATACAAACAGTCCGTTTAGCAAGTTTATACGAAGAAGTACTAGAAATTCTAGTACTTTTTTGTTTGCAATTTTTTTTAAAATTTTTTAGTATTAATTGACAAGATTTTAGTTTCTCGCTATAATGAAAAACACAGGGAGGCAAGATGAAATTAGATTTAACAAAGATAGAGAAAAATGCATTTAGATCTGGTTGGCAGACATATAAACTAGATAATGGTAAAGTTGTATTTATTAATACTGAAAGTAAGGTGATTCGTCGTGGAGATGGATTCGATTATTGCGACATTTATGACAACGGTAGATTAGTAGGATTCAATACAAAAAAAGACAATACTTTGGTGGCTACTATTTATCATGACGGTAAGAAAATTTGGGATTCATATAAGGTCGTACCGACCAATAATAGACATCAATATTTATCTGGCAGATATAATAGTTACGAAAGGTTCGTAACAAAAGACGGCAAGCAGTATCTATTGAATGAAGATGAGGTAAGGTCTGCTTTTGTAGATATATGTGTAGTAAAATTAGGTGAAGAATGGTACGATTATGCTGATAAAAATAATCAGCTATTAGGAATGAATTTTATAGATGAGTTAGAACTTAGTCCTAAGTTTAGATTAGTAGAGGTGGGACTAAATAGGCAAGAAGAAAAGAACAAATTTGCTATTCTTAATTGTGATACTATGGAACTATCTACTATACACTTTTCTAGTTGTCAACCATTCAATCTAGATAAGAATATTTATGTAGTAGATTTGCTAAATAATATGGGCAAAACTTTATACAATGCAGAAACAGGCAAGCGTGTAAATTATAGATTTACTGATTTTGAGGTTTTGAATGATAAATATACTCTTGTCCACTTGATTGGTAAGAATAAAAAATATGCTTTAGTGGATAGTGAAATCGGTCAGATTTGTTGTGAATTTGATGATAAAATTGTTTCATTAGAATTGATAGAACTGCCTAGAGTTGCTAGTGATATGAAGGTTGTCTCTAGATACAAGGCTAAATTAGAGAATGGAGAAGATCATTTTATCGAGAATGGTAGACTAGTGGATACAGTGCTTATCAAGGCATTTAGAAGACTTAGAATGGATTTGGTATTTAATATCCATAATGGTACAGGTGTGAGATTCAACGAAGAAGATAAGCTCGTAGTTCGTACACTTGAGAATAGACTTCAAGGCGAGAAAGACAGTGTGTTTATTCCTATTGGGGCTGATGATTTTAGAATTATGCTAAATACTCTTAGAAAGGAAGTTATAGGCACTAATGATAAGAGATACGAGATAATTAATGTTAGATATTTTTTAGAACTACCGACCGCAAAGTTTAAAGATAAAGACAAAGTTAAGTTAATGCGTGAAGTTCTTCGTAGATATGTAGTAGCGCATCAAGATTCAAAATCTTTTGGCAAAAAGTATGATCTAGGTAGTAGAAAAGAAAGTTTCGAAAACTATAAGCAAGTCCTAACTGAGATAGATGCTAAGATCGCTAGAGAAGAGCGTAAATTGGCAAAAAGTTCAGACGATAGTCGTATATTGTACGGAAAAGAACAAGTAGAATCTATAATCAAAGAATATGAAGAAGGATCTACTTCGAATAAAGATAATATGGTAGTTCGCATGGTAGAGGCTGGTCATGTCGGCGGTCAAGTACATATTACAGATGAGAGCATCAAGGCTTGTGCTAAATTGATAGTAGACATGGATCTATCCGCTCCTAAAGAGAAGACTGATAGTGATTTTGAGAAGATAAAATACACTGAAGAAGAGATACATGAAATCTCCGAACTAATGAATGAAGAATAAAGACTGATTTATTTCAGTCTTTTTTATTAATTTTATTTATTTTTTAGGAATCTAGATGTAGATGTTGTATTTAGTTATGAAGAGGGGTTAATTAGACCATATTTTTTTATTAAGAAATTATTTTTTTATTAGGAATTATGTTTTTCATGTCTAATTAAGTAATTAAATTATTTGGAGAGTTTGTATTGGCAAATACCACTTTGTCGCCCGACTTTTTAGAAGAGTTGAGATCTAGGAATGACATTATCGATGTCGCTAGCAAGTATATCACTCTCAATCGTCGAGGTAGTAATCATTGGGCGTGTTGTCCATTCCATAATGAGAAGACTCCATCTTTTTCAGTGAAAGAAGATGGTCAGTTTTTTAAATGTTTTGGCTGTGGAGAGAGTGGTAATGTTATCAAATTCGTGATGAAGATGGAGAATGTAGACTTCTTCACTGCATGTGAAATGCTATGTAAGAATGCTGGCATGACTATGCCATCTGATCTTGATAACGAAGAGATGAAGAAGAGAAAGAGAGAGCGAGATACTTCATACGCTATTCTCAAGGCTACTACTGACTTTTATCATCAAAATTTACTTAATAATCCAGACTCACCACAGGCACAATATCTAAGAAAGAGAAAGATTAGTGATGAGATGATAGAGAAGTTCCAAATCGGAGCATCTCTTGATTATGATACATTGCCTAAACACTTAGCTAGCTTAGGATTCAAACATATCGACATGATCAAAGCTGGTGTAGTATCTAAGAATGAAGAGTATAATAACTATAGCGATTTTTATGGCAAGCGATTATTGTTCCCTATATTCAATGGATTCGGAGATGTGGTGGCTTACTCTGGACGTAGTGTAGAAGATAATCCTACTCGTACAAAATACAAGAACACTCCGCAGACTTCGGTATTCAATAAAAGTGAAATTTTATTTGGATACAATTTCGTAAGAGATTTGAAGAAAGAACATATGCTGGACACTATCATTATAGTAGAAGGACATATTGACGTGATAGCTTGTCATCAGGTAGGAATATCTAATACTATCGGGTGTATGGGTACAGCACTTACTCCTATTCATGCTAAGAAGATCAAACAATTAGTAGACAATGTTATCCTTTGTCTAGATGGAGATAATGCGGGTACGCTTGCTACATACAAGGCGATCGACACGCTAAAAGAAGTGGGACTAAATGTGCGAGTAGTGCGTTTATCCAAAGCGAAAGATCCTGATGAGTATATCAAGACGTATGGCAAAGAATCTTTCTTAGAAGAGATTATGTCAGGAATGGATTGTGTAGATTTCATACTTCGTGATACGGCCAAGAAATATAATCTAGACTCGAATATGGAGCGAAATAAATACATAAATGAAGCACTTAATTATATCTCAAAATTTGCGACAAAAGCAGAGCAGGAGATATATCTAGCCGAGGTGCAGAAAATGGTGAAAGTGCCTATTGATGCGCTAAGAAAGAGTATGTCTAATAGTGTAGAGAAGAAAACGATTGATACAGTAGTCGAAACTCCAAGAGATAATATTAGAGATAATTATATACGTGAGAGTAAGATTATGCTATTATCATCTATATTGTATAAGAAATACGCCACTCCTAGAGAGGTGGAATATCTGTTCACAGGAGATGACGAACTTAGTAGTCTATATCGTTTCTTAGTAGAGAAGATTGAAGAAAACAAGTCTTATAATGTATCTACATTGTTTGATAATTTTGACATAAATGCGAATTCACTAATTGATAAAGTAATCAACTATGTATTCCCAGCAGATGAGGTGTTCGACACCTACTTAAAGGATACAATAAAACGTGTGCATATATACGAATTAGAACGTGAGAGAGATAAGATAAAAGATTTAATGCTCACTAGTGCTACAGATGCAGAGAGATATGCGTACATGAATAAACTAACTGAGATTACTAAGTTGTTAGCAAAGGAGAAAAAGTGATTAATATAGATAAAGAAGATAAGTTGTATAAATACCTACTCGCATTAGGTGCGAATAATATTGATGAACTATATATAGAATTAGCGACTAATGGTAGGTATAATCTTGATGATGTTAGGCAATATTTTAGATCGATATTTGAGCCAAGCAAAACAGAAGATATCGAAGAGAAGGAATTAGAGAAAATATTAGATTATTATGTGGATCTGAAGCATATTAAGTCGTTAAATAAGAAAGAACTAACTGATATGCTTACTGCATACAAATTGGACAAAAACGATATCACTCGTGAGAAGATTATTAATTCGCAACTAAAAGATATATTATATCTATGTCTAAACTACAAGACAATGCACAAAGATGTAGATATTCAAGATCTAGTGCAGATGGCTAATATTGGACTATTTGATGCGATAGAAAATTACGATCCTAAAGCGAAAGTAGATTTCAAAGATTATTTAGTATATTGGATAAGAGAAAGAATCACAAAAGAATTTGAGGAGGATAAGAATGATTAATGTAGAAGAGATAGGTAAGAAATTATTACAACAATTTAAGGACAATCACCAAAGATCTATTTCGGACGATAGTCTATGTGGCAAATTGGTGGAGAAATATGAAGACATTGGTATCAACGAGATAGAGGCGGTGAAGCAGATCCTTATCAATAATGGCATAGCTATCACTGATACTACTATAGATGTGTCTTTTGACGAGAAAGAATTTGAAGATATTATTAGTCAGATTAATGTCAATGATCCTGTGAAAATGTATCTAAAAGAAATCGGTAATATTCCATTGCTCACTCCAGATGAAGAGCGTGAATATAGTCGTCAATATGTTGAAGAAAATAGTAAATATGCTAGGGACAAGCTTATTGAATCTAACCTTCGTTTGGTAGTTAGTATTGCTAAGCGTTACCAAAATAAGAACACCATGTCATTCTTAGACCTTATTCAAGAAGGTAATAACGGACTAATGAAGGCAGTAGAGAAGTTTGACTATACCAAAGGATACAAGTTCTCAACCTATGGTACATGGTGGATCAAGCAAAGCATTACTCGTGCGATATCAGATCAGGCTAGACTTATGAGATTGCCTGTGCATATGGTAGAGACAATACTAAAGCAAAACAAAGCTGTAAAAGCACTCCTTCAAGAGTTAGGTCGCGAGCCGACTGTAGAAGAAATAGCAGAAAAACTAGGCACAACTATAGAGAAAGTAGTAGAAGTACAACGCATTTCTCAAGATCCTGTATCATTGGAAGCTAAGATGGGACATGAAGAAGATAGCAAGATTGGCGACCTTATTCCAGACGATAGCGCGCTATCTCCACATGACATCGCTAGTCAAAATATGCTAAAAGAGCAATTAATGAGTGTGCTTGAGACACTTACTCCAAGAGAGCAAAAAGTTATCCGTCTTCGTTATGGCTTAGATGATGCGCATCCACGTACATTAGAAGAAGTCGGACGTGAATTCTCAGTTACTCGTGAGCGTATTCGTCAGATCGAAGCAAAAGCTTTGAGAAAACTAAGACACCCATCTAAATTAAAGAGACTCCAAGACGATATTGGAGAAGATGACAATAGCGACAAAGGGAGAAGATAAATGAAGACTATATTAGAGATACAAAAATTAGATCGTCAGATCAGAATGCTAAAAAGAGAAGTAGATAAATGTCCAGCAAGTGTTGACTTCAATAATTATAAGAAATTTCTTCAAGAAGGTCGTACTAGATTCGAGAATTTAGAGCGTCAGGCTGCTGAAATGATCAAAAATTATGAAAAAAGTCTAAATAAACTCTCAAAATGCCGTGGGGATAGCGATATTTTGAAGATGAGAAATGTGTCAGGCATCAATCTTGAGAATGCTGGTGCATTGATCAGCGATATTAACTCAATGGTAGGTACATTGAGTGAAGAAAATCGCCATATGGAAGAAATGGTAAGACGAGCAGAAGAGATAGTAAGAAAGACGGCTGAGCTTAGTAATAAACTCACCGAAGCCAAAGCGAGAGCCAATGCAATAAAGACAAAGATCGAAGAGAAAAAACAAGAGGTGGCGCCTAAGATCGTGGAGATAGAGAATAAGATCAAAGGTCTTGAACCAAAGGTTGTCGATATTGAGAAATATGCTAAATACAAAGAGATGAAAGAAAAAGGCATCTTCCCTGTATATGTAAATATCGAAGACAATTTCTGCGGTGGCTGTAAGGTGGAATTACCGCTAAATTTTTTAGAGAAATTAAAAGACAAAAAGATGCTACCATGCGAGCATTGTGGTAGAATTATTATGTTATAAATACTAGTCACATAGCATATAATTAATATGCGTGGTGGCAATAAATTATGGTCCACGATAGTGGACTATTTTTTAATATTGAGTGCAATTATCGGTGTTGGATTCGCGTCAGGAAAAGAGATTTATGTGTTTTTCTTTGATTTCGGCGGAGCATCGATATTAGGTTTAATTTCATTTGGATTGCTTTACATTTATTTGTTTTTGGTCATACAATACATATCTAATAAACTCAAGATTAATACATATAGCGAATTTAATCAAAAAATTTTTGGCAAACTCTGTAAGTTTACTAATATAATATTGCTAATTAATTTTACCATTACTTCAAGTGGAATGCTCGCTGGTGCGGATTATTTATTCGAGACTTTTTTCGGTATAAGATTTGGAATACCTTCATTAATATTGAGTATTATAGCATTTGTTATACTATTAGGAGGAGTGAAGAGGATTAAGGCGATTGCTAATCTAATTGTACCTATTATGATATTTGTGATCGTCATCAATTCTATCAAAAATATTACACCTAGTAACGTACACTTAGAGATAATAGATAAGAATATCTTTATGGCAATATATTACGGATTGTTGTTTGGTGTGAATAATTTTGTAACCGCAATGCCGATGTTGTTTCAGACGAAACTGAGAAGCAGAGGCAAACTAATTTCAATACTCACTATATGTATTATAATCTTACTTAATATTTTAGTGCTGGCGGGTGGTGGCTTTTCAAGCGAAATGCCTATGTTTGAATTGAGTCAAAATGTGTCAATATGGTTTTATTACATTTACTTTGCGACTCTCATTTTAGCACTGACATCGACACTGATTATTTCTTCGTTTAACGCACGAGAAATTTTATCTAAAGGAAAGTCTGGTAAGTTTGTACAAGCAGTAGTAGTGCTAGTAAATTTGATAATTTCAAAATTAGGGTATAGTTTGATTGTGAAATATCTATATGTAGTAAGTGGAATTATTAGCGGTGTATATGTTCTCGCGATGATAATATTTATTATAATTAAATTGTCAATTAGACATCAAGAA
>JBKSNA010000009.1:0-12453 GCA_046882085.1 Clostridia bacterium | reverse complement strand
TTTTTTAATTAAAAATTTATTTTTTATTTATTTTAGATAAATATATTTAGACGAAAAAAAAGACCTACTGATGTAGATCTTTTAAAATGCTAATTTAATCAATTAAGATTAAGCAAACAACTTCTCAGCAACTTGAGCTACAGTAGCAGCACCATCGTTGAAGTTTCTAACTTGGATAGATCTTGCTTCAACAGTAATTGTCATAGTAGCACCCATAACACCGTCAGCTAAATCTCCATTATTATTGTCATAATCTGGAGTAGTAGCTAGAGTAGCACCTGCAGCATAAACTGCAACAGTATCATCTGCAGCAACTGCAGAAGCTGCTGTAGCACCAGTACCAGTAGAAGCTGCTAAAACGTAAATATTACTATCTTCAGCGCTTTCTACCCATGTACCATCTGTAGTAGCTAATTCAATGCTAAGACCAGTGATAGCACCACTAATAGTAACTTTAATAGCTACATATGATTCAGCTGTAGAACCAGCTGTTGATAATGTTAAACCATCATCAAATAGAGCATCGCCTGGTAACAAGTTTCCTACATTTGTACTGAATACACTTGTAATGCTATCATCAACTTTTAATTGAATTACACCAGTCTTAATAGTTTGTCCGCTAACACCAGTAGTAGCAGTAGCAGTAAAGTACGCATAAGTACCACCGAAAGCAAGCATAGCGACCATAGCCACCGCCATTATAGTACGTATATTAAAATCTCGAATTTTTACAATTCGATGATTTTTAGGTCGATAGCGTCTTGGAATACTATGTAGTATCCGTCGCTCAAGGGGTCTTCTCTGTCTAGTGGTACCCATTGATAGTGATCTCCGATCTCCATTGGGGCGGGTGTATTATATCTAGATCTAACCGCATAGCA
Source organism: Clostridia bacterium (assembly GCA_046882085.1). Classification (GTDB taxonomy): domain Bacteria; phylum Bacillota; class Clostridia; order Christensenellales; family UBA1242; genus Onthoplasma. The sequence goes on along the minus strand of JBKSNA010000009.1, from coordinate 11,572 downwards.
TATGATTTTTAAATTACTTTCGTCGTATAGTGCGCCAATAGAATAATTATCTGTGCCATCTTTTACTTGTACGAATTTGGAATTTGGGATAAGATTATTTAGCTCAACATTTGCATCATAATGCTCGAAAATATAGTCAAACTGTGGAATAATGCTAGATAATATATTGGGGGTATTTTCTTCTTTTATTTCTTCCTTTTCATGATCGTGTGCGGGTGGATCGATTTCTTCTATATTCTGTGTATTAATCGGCTCATTAGATGCATAGAAATATTCTTTATATTTACAATTAGCACATTTATCGCAAGATTCATCGCAATCATCTATTGACTCTGTAGATATGTCTTCTTCAATATTATCCTTATTAAAGACAGATGTATCATTAAAGAAAAATCCCGAATATGTACCACCTGCAAGGATAGGTTTATTATTATTCGCCGTATCTATTATGGCACAATAAAAGTCATGATCTATATTGAATTGACCGACTAGGCTAGTCTCGTATACGCCATTTCTCTCGATTATATTGGCACTAAATACTTCTTCGTGATGATACACTGCGAACTTGATTGCGCTAGAGAGTTTTGGCATACTGTATGTACGCATTCGACATTTCAATAAGTCGTCTTCGATATAGATAGAAACTATTCCGCGTGAATTGGAATTGCCTTCTGGTGAAGATATGATGATTGTTTTTGTTTTCATACCTATATTATAGTGGTGAAATTATTAATATATGACTAGAATTATAGAGATATTAGTGCTTTTTTCATATTATTTTAGCGAAAGTGAAAGAATCCAAAATATTCGCTGAGAGTAGTTTAGATTTATTGACAATATTTTGATCGTGTGGTATTATTATCTTGTTAATTTGGCAATAATGAATTGGCAGTATAGAGGTAGAAATGAAGAAATTTACTAAATTATTAATTTGTTTTATGTTATGTCTGTTCGGGGTCTTCATATCAGCGTGCGATAATAGGACTCCAGAAGAGAAGGCTTTCACCTATCCTAAGAAGAGCGATCAGGTATATGGCAATGGCGGTATGGCTGTAAGAAAAGGCAATTATGTATATTTTGTCAATGGCTATATGGGCGTAGATGATGAAGATCATAAGCAGGGCAAGAGTGTTACTCATGGATCGCTAATGCTCATGAAATTAGACGCTGATGGCAATGTCGTAACTGATGAGAATGGACTTCTTGATGATGATTATTATATCAGTATGAGCAGTAAGCTTTGCGGATATGAGGCTACTAATCTATTTATATCAGGTAATTATTTGTATTTCACTAGTCCTTGTCAAGAAAATAAAGGCGGTCAAGGCGCTAGTGGGGATAATAAGACTTGGGCTAAAGAATATGTGGAATTTTACCGCATAAAATTAGACAAGACATCTAGTGTAGAGGAAATATATCAATCTAAGATTTCGTACAAGAATTTTGAATTTAAATATTATGAACAAGATGGAGAAGTGTTCGTCTTAGCTTATGAGAACAGCACTAGAGAAAATTCTACTAAGAGCAATACTTTGATTCGTATCAAGTGTAGTAACAAGAGTGCTACTGAGTTGGAGACCGGTATTACTAGTGTGATCATGGCAGAAGATGGTAAGAGCATTGTTTATGCTAAGTCTGGCGATAATGGTGTAGTCATCAATAAATACAATGTATTCACTAATGCGACTCAACATATCGATACTATCAAAAGTGCTGATTTTGGTGCGTTGAAATTGGTTAGTGATAGTTATGTATACATTACCGATGAGAATGATGAATTGATGCGTAGAAGACTTAATGCCAATGAGTCTTGGGAAGAACTTCATGAGTATGTGGGTCATTATGACAAATTGATGATAATACCTCACGGTGATAAAATCATCGCTATCAAGAATAATCGTATCAAAATTCTAAATAGCACAGGCGAGTCTTATGTAGATGAAGATACTGAGAAGGTTAACTTCATTGGATTCAATAATGGTAGCGTAGTTTACTATGATGATGATAAGAATGTAAAGACTTTGGCTTATAATACTACTGATGCTAGTATTATTACTATCGCTACTGTGGAAGATATGTCTACTAACTATTTCGATATGGCTAATGATGATACATTTATGTATTTCTACAAGACTGTAGGATCAAATGAATATCTATTTAGATTAGAAGTGGCATTTGGTACTGAGAGCGAAGAAGAAATGTTCGGTGTATATCTCGAAGATGATGCCCCAGAGATCGAGACTGAAGACAGTGAAGATGTTGAATAAAAATAAAAACCTACGATTTTGTAGGTTTTTTTAGTATTTTTTTATTTCTTTTTTATTTTTTCTTTCATTTTATCGAGTTGTTTTTTATCTACTGTTTTGGGTTCGGTCTTAGTAGCGGTCATATTACGCGCGATGACAATCTTGGTGTCGTTGACAGGAGTGAGCTCTTTGCAGTAACGAGTGAGCTTGCTAATAAGATCTTCAAAGTCGGCATCGGTATTAGGATTACTGTGTTGGTAGATTGTTAGGATATGTTTATCAGCACGTGTATTGTTGACGTGATTAGTATATCTATCCTTATCGAAAGAATATGTGATCTTGAGTCCTGTGGCGTTAATACTGCGGTATTCCATACTGGTAGTCTCGATCTCGTATGCCACTTGGAGTTTTCTCATCAAAAATTCTGGATCGAAATTGATAGAAGACAAGAACATATTAGTAAAACTTTCCATCAAGAAATCTTTATGTTTTAGTATGCTATCATGAGGTTTGATCTGCTTGGTGAAGTGTTTATAATTGGTCCTTACTGCATATGTATATGATCTATTTAATTTCTCTGTAGCCATATTTAGCTCGGTGAAGTTGCCGATTTGAGTCTTATACAATACGATATTAGATTTCTGCAGATCGTGATTGGGTGTATCGTAATAAGTGAATTTCTTCTTGATCTTTTCTTCGAAGTGCATGATATATTTGCCAAAGAAAGAATTAAGTTCCAACACTTTCTCTTTGGACTTTTCATTGAACATTTTGAATCTGCGTTTTTGTCTAATTACATCTATTGAACGCATATAATACCCCTTTATTACTTATAGTTTAGATAAATTTCAAAAAAAAATCAAGAAAATGTAGTATTTTTTCTGATTATTTGTTATAATTTACCCATGCAAGAATTAAATCAAGTATTTTTGGATCGAATGAGAGATATTTTAGGCAGAGAGTATGATGATTTTGTCTCAAGTCTTAATGATCCAAGTGTAAAATCTATATATGTGAATGAGAATAAAATATCAATAGAAAAATTTAAGGATATAGTTAATTTTCCTATAAGTCCGATTCAGTATGAAAAGGCGGGTTTTTACATAGATGACATAAAATTAGGAAGACACCCTCTTCATCATGCGGGGGCTTTTTATATTCAAGAACCAAGTGCTATGTTTACTATCAATGCACATAGTTTTCGCGGAGATGAGAAGGTATTAGACCTATGTTCTGCACCGGGTGGTAAGTCGATACAGATCGCCAATCGTATTCCTAATGGAATATTGGTGAGTAACGAGATAGTTAAGTCTAGAAGTGCTATTTTATACTCAAATATCGAGAGAATGGGACTGAAGAATGTTATCATTACTAACGATACACCCGAGAATGTGTGCAATGCATACGCTAATACATTTGATGTTTGTGTAGTAGATGCACCATGTAGCGGAGAAGGAATGTTTAGAAAGGGTAGTGATATGGTGTCTGCTTGGAATCCTAATCTAAATACAATGTGTGCTACTAGACAAATGGATATATTGGAGTCGGCAGATATTGCATTGAAGCAGGGTGGATATCTTATTTATTCGACTTGTACTTATTCGCTAGAAGAGAATGAAGGAGTGGTGAGAGATTTCTTGTCTAATCATGATTATGAACTGATAAATATTGGTACCAATTTTAATAGAGGAATAGATATGCCGGAGGTGGTACGACTTTATCCTCACAAGGTGCGAGGAGAAGGTCAGTTCGTGGCAGTGCTTAAGAAAAAAGAATATAATGAGAATTTGCCTAAGAAAAACATGAAACTCCAAAAATCCAGCATTTCTAAGAAGTTTATAGAAGATTTAGGAGTATCATTAAATGAAGTGGTAGAATATGATGGTTATGCATATAATGTAATTGATACAAGTATGATAAAATCTAGAGTGAATTATGTTTCTATAGGTGTCAGACTTGGGACTCTAAGCAATAATCGATTTGAACCACATCATTACTTATTCACTGCGTTTGGAAGGGAATTGCACTCAATAATAGCTCTAGACTATAGAGATGAGCGGGCTATTAAGTATCTTCGTGGCGAGACTATTGATGTAGATTTGGTGGATTCGTATGGTGCTATTTTGATAAATGATTGTCCTGTCGGCGGGTACAAGATTAGTCAAGGTAAGTTTAAAAATTTCTACCCTAAAGGGTTGAGAAATTTTTAATAATTGTTAAATTTTATATATAATTACCATGAAATTTATATAAATTATTGCAAATTAAATAAAATTTTCACAAATTTTCAAAATTTTTTATAAAAAGGTATTGAAAAAAGTTTTGTATTGCTGTATAATAAGGAAAACTTTTTAAAGGAGATTTGATTATGGATGCATTGATGGCATTTGTTAGTATTATAGCAATTATTGCTATTGTAGTAGTGGCTGGGGGCTTGGTAGCGTTCATTGCCCATATGATTATTGGTGCTTTTGATAACGAGCGTAGAGATACTGTAGCACCTAAGGAAGTATTAGATTATTCTCAATATAAACAACTTGAGAGCGCTAAGGAACAAGAGAAAGTATTAGATAACGCTATTGATACTACTAAGGTTGAAGAAGAGAAGCTCTTAGCTGAAGAAGATCTTAATAATGACTTCAATATTGAAGAGAATGAAACAACTGAAGAAGATATTCAAGAACTTGAGAACACTCTTAAGGAAGAAGATGAATCAGAAGATGATCTAGATGATCTTCTAAGCGAGATCTCTAATGAAATTATCGATGAAGAGAAAGAGAATATCGCTGAAGAAGAAACTCCTAAGATGAGCGATGAGTTGGCTCAGTATAGTATTGATGATTACTTGAATGGTACAGACAAAAAAGAAGAGAAAGAAATTGTCGAAGAGTCAGCTGAAGAAGAATCTACTGAATCTATTGAGGAAGAATCTGCTGAATCTATTGAAAATGTAAATGCTGAGAATATTGAAGAATCAAAAGATGAGATCGTAGAAGATGCTGTGGCAGAAACTGTAATCTCTGAAGAGATCAAAGATGAAGATGACAATGTAGAAGAATATTTCGACGACATTGATGATATTGAAGAATCTGAATCTATCGAGGAAGTAAAAGAAAAAGTAAAGCAAGAAACTGAAGAAGATCATGCGGAAGAAATTGCTAGACTAAAAGCAGAGCTTGCTGATCTAAATAAGAAATTAGCTGATGCTACTAACAATAAAGTAGAAGTAGTTACTATTAATGCTACCGAAGAAGAATGTGTGGCTAGACTAGCTATTCTAGAAGAAAGACTCAAGAATGTGAAGAAAGACTACAAGATCAATATGAAAGAATACCGTCCGCTCAAGAAAGTAATGTCAGATTATGAGAGATATCAGACTAAGCTAAGAAGAAAAGACGCTATGGTTGCTAAGAAGAAAGTAGCCCTATATGGTGTAAACAATTATGTGGATATAGATAAAGATAAGGCTGAAAAGCTTTCTAACGAGTTAGAGCTATTGAATGGTCTTCGTCTAAGCGTAAGTCACTGCGAAGAAGTAATCAATGCTAATAAAGATAGATACCCTATCCTTGAACATACTAATAAGATCCTAGAAGATCAAATCACTAATATCGAAGCAGATATCGCAGCTACTCAAGAGACTCTAAGAAGAATCAGAGAAGAAAATGGCGACAACGGCGAGAATAACAATTCTGGCGAGAACAACGAATAATAGTGTAAAAAGTACTCATTACGAGTACTTTTTTCTTTACAAAATGCTTTTAATTTGCTACAATGAAGGCATAATTTATCTAACGATAATGCTAAAAGGAACAGATTATGGGTTTATTTTCTTATTTGTTTGCTTCTGATAATAAAAGAAGCTTGATGAAAATTGAAAAAATTGTAAAAGAGATCGAAGACAAAGGCGATGTCTATACTAAGATGTCTGATGATGAACTAAGAGCGCAGACAGAGATACTTAAGGGAAGATTAAATAACGGCGAAACAGTGAACGATATCATGACTGATGCTTTCGCTGTGGTGCGCGAAGCTGCTACTAGAGTGTTGGGTATGCGTCATTTCCATGTACAATTAATCGGTGGTGTGGTATTGCACCAAGGTCGTATTGCCGAGATGCGTACTGGTGAAGGTAAGACTTTGACTGCTACTACTGCGGTATACCTTAATGCTTTGACTGGCAAGAATGTACACGTGATCACTGTCAATGAGTATTTGGCTACATCTCAAGCTCAAATGATGGGTAAACTATACAAGTTTTTAGGTCTCACTATCGGTGTAACTCTTTCTGGACAATCTCCAGAAGAGAAAAAAGCTGCTTATGAGTGTGATATTACTTATGGTACTAATAATGAATTCGGTTTCGACTATCTTCGCGATAATATGCAAGTGGATAAGAAATATAAGGTTCAACGTGGACACAATTTCTGTATTGTGGACGAGGTGGACTCTATTCTTATCGATGAAGCGCGTACACCTCTCATTATTTCTGGTGTAGGTGGCAAGACTAGCGAATTATATGCTGTCGCAGATCACTTTGTGAAGAGCTTGAGAGAAGATGATGTGGATATAGATATCAAACATAAGCAAATTCGTCTAACTGAGAGTGGTGTAGAGAAGGCTGAGAGATATTTCAAACTAGATAATTTGTCTGATATTGCTAACATAGAGATCAACCACCATATTAATAATGCAATGCGTGCAAACTTCATTATGAAGAGAGATATTAACTATATCGTAAAAGAAGACGAGATTTTGATTGTAGACGAGTTCACTGGTCGTGTAATGTCTGGTAGAAGATATTCTGATGGTTTACACCAAGCGATCGAAGCGAAAGAAAATGTAAAGATTAAAGATGAGAACAAAACTCTCGCTACTATTACATTGCAGAATTATTTCAAATTGTATGACAAACTAAGCGGTATGACAGGTACTGCTAAGACTGAAGAGTCTGAATTCAATAAAATATACAACTTAGACGTTGTAACTATCCCTACTAATCGCCCTGTGCAAAGAATTGATGAACAAGATCTCATATTCTTCACAGAAGAGGCTAAGTATAAGGCAATAGTAGAAGAAATTAAAGAAAAATACGAGAAAGGTCAGCCAATATTAGTTGGTACTGCGTCTGTAGAGAAGTCTGAGAGAATTAGTAAAGATATTAAGAGATTAGGTATTCCACATAATCTATTAAATGCTAAAAATCACGAACTAGAGAGTCAGATCGTGGCACAGTCTGGTCGTGTAGGAAGCGTTACTATTGCTACTAACATGGCAGGCCGTGGTACGGATATTCTACTAGGTGGTAATCCAGAATTCTTAGCTAAGCAAAAACTTAGTAACGAGAATGTGGAACCTGCAATTATTGAGAAAATTACTAGCTACAATGTTACACTTACAGAAGAAGAACAAGCAGTAAAAGATAAATTTGACACATATTTAAAAGAATTTAAAGTTGTAACTGACGAAGAAAAGAAAAAAGTAATTGAATTAGGCGGACTCCATATCTTAGGTACAGAACGTCATGAATCACGTCGTATAGATAATCAGCTTCGTGGTCGTGCTGGTCGTCAGGGAGATATTGGTTCTAGTATCTTCTTCATCTCACTAGAGGACGATCTACCTCAAAGATTCGGCGAAGACAGAATGAAGAATTGGTTCTCACTAGCATTTAGAGGTAATGAAGATATGCCTTTGCAATCAAGAATCCTTACAAAATTCTTTGAAACTGCTCAGAAGAAAGTAGAAGCGATGAATTTCGGCATTAGAAAGAATGTGTTGCAATATGATGATGTATTGAACAAACAACGTCAGATCATCTATGCAGAACGAGACAAGGTATTAGAAGGTGTAGATATCCACTCTCAAATACTCAATATGTTGAAAGATTACGTATTTGAATTGTGTACTATGTATTTAGATGAGTCTAAACCAAGCTATGAGTGGAATCTAGAATCTCTAAATACTGCATTAGAGGACAAATTATTAGAAAAAGAAACCAATCTAGTAACTCCAGAATTGGTAGAAGATATGGACAGAGCTACAGCATGTCAGATAATCTATGACAAAGTTAGTGAGATCTATGAGAAGAAAGTAGACGAAGTAAAGAAAGTAGGATTTGACTTCTCTATCGTAGAGCGTAGCAATCTGCTTCGTGTAGTAGATAAGTTCTGGACAGACCATATCGATGCAATGAATACTTTAAGAAATGAGATAGGTGTATTGGCATATGGTCAAAAAGATCCTATCGTTGCATATAAGAACGATGGTTTTGATATGTTTGATAAGATGATTAGTGATATTCGTGAGTATACAGCATCATCACTATTCCGCGCTAAGATCAAGATTAATGTAGTACCAACTATGCCTAAAGGTCCTGTGGCAATGGGCAATGTGAACAAGGTAGAGAAAACTAGTGCTAGAAATAATTCTCATATTGGTCGTAATGATCTATGTCCATGTGGTAGTGGTAAAAAATATAAGAATTGCTGCATGATGAAAGATAATAAATAATTATTGACAAATTATAAGCATAGTGATAATATATTACTATTAAATGAGAGCAAATGCTCTCATATGCTGATGTGGCACAGTCGGTAGCGCACCGCCTTGGTAAGGCGGAGGTCACGGGTTCAAGTCCCGTCATCAGCTCCATATAAATAAATTAAATCGTTTAATTTTTCATTTTCATAAAATATACTTCACAGACACTTGTAATTAAAATTCTTTTATACTTATTTGTTTCTAAACAAAGGAGAAAAATGGCTAAATTTTATTTACGTATAATTTTTTTTGTAATTTGCACATTAATAGGACTCAATTCTATTTTTGCTATTACAATTTTTGAAGTATCTGTTTGGACAATAATTTCTGCTGTATTGTCATCAGTAGCTCTTGTTATTATAATTGATACTTTTTTTGCAATCTTTATAGGAATACTTCCTAAAAAATGGTTTGGTGTGAATAATAAATGTTTCTATGTATCTAAGAAGGCATTTATACATATTAATTAGGGGATAAAGAAAAATGTCTAATGAAAAACTGAACAATTGTGATACTATTTTTGTTGATTGTTTTAGTACTATTATTTTTAGAAATACGAAAAGAAAAGATGTATTTAAGCAATGGGCTCAAAAGCTGTCTAGAATTTACAAAATTGATTGGAAAAAGTTTTATAAATCATACAAGAAAATTAACTTTAAGTTATGTTTTAAGAAGTTATTTACAAGTTTTACATTGCAAGAAAAGTTCGAAGTTGTATTGAAGGCTTTATTTACAGAATTGGTCAAAGAGGATAATCAACTTAATCTACAAGAATTCATTGATACTGCGACTGATTTTTATATTCAAACTGAAATGGATTGTTTCAGAGTAAATCAACATATGATCGACTTCTTAGAAGAAGAAAAAAAGAAGGCTAAGAAAATATATCTAGTGTCTGACTTTTATTGCGGATCTGACATAATTACTAAATGGTTTACCAATTTTAAGATAGAGCATATATTTGATAATATATTTAGTTCTAGTGACTTCGATAAAGAGAAAGCTACTACAAAACTATACAAGCAACTAATAAAACAACTAAAACTAAATCCTAAAAATGTAATCATGTATGGTGATAATCTATGGTCAGATGTGTTTATGGCTAGAGCATGTGGTTTACAAGCAAAAAGAATTAAATAATAAATACTAAGGATAATTATGAAAAACAATAATACTAATGATAAAAATATTTTAGATTATGATGAAATATTTAAACTTTATGGAGAAAATAATTTTAGTAATCATGCATTTCCTCTATATTTGTTTATAACACGATTATATGAAGCATTGAAAGAAAAACAGTGTGAAGATGTATTGTTTATGTCTAGAGAAGGGCAATTTTTAAGAAAACTATTCAAAAAATACCATGAGATTAGGGAAGATTTAGGTTTAGAAGTAATTGATATTAAGACTCATTATTTTTATGGTTCACGAAATTCTATAATGATGGCAAGTGCTAAACCAATTGAAACAGAAGATTTTGATCATTTATTGCGTTCATTTAAGTATTTTATTAAGCCAAAGATGTTCCTATTTAGTATTGGATTCACAGACAATCAAATAGATGAAGTAAGAAAAAGTTTTGGTAAATCCATGGATAAACTATGCTTTAACTTCAAAACATCAAAGATATTCAAGAGATTGAAGCAAAATGAAGTATTTAGACAAATCTATGAGGATAATCGTCAACGACAATCAAAATCTTTCGGTCAATATATGAAGGCTTTCAATATCGATTTTGAAGAGAAAGGATTAGTCTTTGTGGATATAGGTTATCATGGCACCATGCAAGACTTAATATATAAATTTTTTGATGCAAAGGTGAAGATTACAGGTTATTTTATTAAAAATAGAGCAATCTCTAGCGAAAATAATAAAAAGATAGGACTATTATCTGATCGCAATAACAAAGATTTATTTGGTACTAAGATAAATAAACATGATGCATACAATTATGAACAAATTCTTAGAGCGGACCATGGCAGATGTCTAGGATATGAATTTGTGGATGATTATATCGCGACACCGCTTCTTGATCAAGATCATGATGATGTAGCGATCTACGAAAAATATGTGAGATCTTTACAAAGTCACATACTAGAGAAATTTGAAAAAATTGCTCGTGTTTGTTTAGCAAAAAATATAGATGTTGCTACCCTATCAACTATTTATTATTATGAAACTATAAGGAATAAATCAAATGCTGATTATGAATGGATTCTTGATATGCAAGAATGTCATCATGATGACTTCGGATATGTGGGATATCCTGGTAAGGCGTTTTCAAGAGGGCTTAAAAAGTTCGCATTCAAGATTAAGGATAAATTATTCATCTGCAACAATAAGGGATATGTGAAAAAGTTAAAAAAGAATATGATAAAAAACTACACTAATAGGTAATACAAAAAGTGCTCTAAGGAGTACTTTTTTATATAATGTATCACTTATATTAGCAAAACATAAATAAAAAAAGTAATTTTAATTCGATAAGTTTTTACAACTGTTTACAAATATTTCATCAATTTTACAAAATAATAACAACAATTCTATTAGCAAAATTTTTTCGATAGAATATAATAATAGTTAGGAAAAATTATGAAGAATAAAGAGAAACTTGGGCTAATTGATGATTATATTAAAATTATGCAGGTATTAAATTTTTCACTTTTTTTAGAGAAGAAAAATGCTTTTAGTGATTCAATATTATTAAAAAAAATAATTTTGTTGTCATTAAAATTAAAAAGCGGATATGAACAAGTTTTCAGTATATTAAAAATGTATGA
>JBKSNA010000008.1:0-38992 GCA_046882085.1 Clostridia bacterium | reverse complement strand
ACAATAATCATATTCTAAACTTTTAAGCAGTTTTTTGGCATAATACGTTTTGCCCGTTCCCGCTTTACCAGTTATGAACATTACTTGTAAGTCCCTATCCGTATTCATACTTGAACATAAGCATTCCAACTCCCATAATTTTTTAAGCTGATTTAGCGCCTTTGTCTTTTCAACTATCGGTAATGTATTTGCATATTGGAGCATTTGAGCATAAGTAAAGTTCTTAAAATCACCGATTATTTTTGCTTCAGCAATTTCAGTTTCAAAATCAAAATTCGCCACGACTTCACTTGGAGAATATTGATGTTTATTTTTTTGAGTTTCGTTGCCATGCGTTAAATACAAGAGCATATCAGTTTTGCGCCCCTTAACTTTTTCAATAAAGTTCTCAGCAACACCAAACCAACCAGCAACTAATTTTGTATCACAAGAAGATTTATCAAAATTCAAATAAATATGATAATGCGGTCTTGTGTCATCCTTGTCGTGCAATATGTAGGCCCATTGTTTAATGGTCTTATACTTCATGCACGTTTCTTGTATATCGACTTGCAACTTATCTTGGTCAGTCACAATTTCCATTTGTCTTAATTGCATAACTCACCAACTTCTAATATCAGAAAATAATTCATATTATTTTACCACCCACGAATTATACTTTTTTATACGTTTTATACGTTTGTCAACACCGCTTGGACGAGCCCCAAGCGGTGCGTTAATTTTTAACTATATTTAAGTTAAAGACAAACATAATAAATTTTATTGTTTTATACGTTTTATACATTTTATCAAGATATTTAACTTTTCAAGAAAACTGCCAAACGTAAAGACAAATCATCTAAACTTTCATGTGTGAGATAATCACAACCATTGATATCGACAACTATTGTGTACTTTTTATCTTCAGTAACATAAAGAATATGATTTACATTCAATAAAACTCTTTCATTTCTAGTTGTTTTTATTTCGAAAAACATAAGGCACCACCTTATTGATACAGTGTATCTGCATTAAAAACGTTAGTGTCTTTTACGATGTCGAGATTAGCAACAAATGTTTTGTTGTTAAAATCATTAATACCGAAAGTGACATCAATCAAAGTGCCAGGTAAAATTTGTGAAAATTTCACATAGTCTTCTGGTTTCTTTGTTTTGTTGATACAAGCATTAACAACAGCTTCATTTGCTTTTGGATGCCACAATCCGCCATTGCTCATCTTGTTTGGTAAACGATATAATGTTAAAAACATCAATTCGTCTCCTGTCTGTTGATCCTTATTTGTTCTTGAACCTACTAAAATACATCTTTTCATTTTTAATAATCCTCCTTTTGCGGATGAACAACCGCAACATTAAATTAAATTTTGTAGAGGGAGGGATTCGAACCCAGCGTCGTCAACTCATTCATTGTTGAACTCCTAAATTTCACGATCATGACTAGTTGACTGTTCCATACTTACCTCTACAGGTGGTGTTAGGTATTACGTCAGCGCCCAACAACCGCCCAGAAGAAGAAAAAATTGCGAATGGAAGCATTTTCCTTATTCGCAATTAATTATAAAATAAACAAGATCAAAAACAATCCAAAAAAACACTTGACAAATAGAAAAATTCAATGTATAATCTTCTTGCTAGAATTTTAAGGAAAGGAATGGTTTCCTTAATTCCGAATAGCTCATTGTAGAGCGAAATCAGTCTAATAAGGAGAGATATATGAATAAAGAAATCCAACCTAATTATGTAGAAGTTAAGTTTGTATGTGCTTGTGGTGCTGAATTTGATGGCAAGACTTCTAAGCCAGGTGTGAAAGCTGGAGATTTAGTAAAGTTAGAAGTGTGTGATAAGTGTCACCCATTCTTCACTGGTCAACAGAAATTGGTAGACACTGAAGGTAGAGTAGATAAGTTCAATAAGAAACACAACTTAAAATAGCGTAAATACGTGGCTTCTTTTTTGCATGGAAAGTGGTCGCGTATTTTTTTTATCTAATGCAAAATAATTTTCGAGTAATGCTAAGAATATTAGTGGATCGATGAAGAAAGATAATATATGAGATTATTTGGTTTAAGAAAAGAATTGAAACAAGTTTTCAATAATAACAATATCGATGAAGCAGATGCAGACTTCATTATTTCTGAGGTCTTAGGAGTGAAACGTACAGAACTCGCACTTATAGATAACATCAGTGAAGAGATAGAATCTGAGATTAGATCTAAGTCTGAGATGAGATTGAATAATGTGCCTGTAGATAGCATATTCAATAAAGCATATTTCTATGGATTAGAATTTAGGGTGAACGACGACGTATTGACTCCTAGACCTGAGAGCGAATTGATCATTGATTATGCTATTAATGCGGTCAAAGAGAATGGATACAAAAGCGCACTGGATATGTGTACAGGATCTGGTTGTCTCGCTATTGCACTGAAGAAAAATGTAGATATAGATATCACGGCTGTAGATATTTCTACCAAAGCACTGCAATTAGCAAAACATAATGCTAAAATCAATGAAATGAATATAGAGTTTGTCAGGTCAAATATGTTTGAAAAGATTGAAGATAAATTCGATCTAATAATATCTAATCCTCCATATATTGATTCGGACGAAGTGAAAGAATTAGATAGAGAAGTGATAGAGCATGATCCGATATTGGCACTAGATGGTGGTGCGATGGGATTGAAATTTTATAACATAATCCATGACAATATGAAAAAACATCTCAATGATAATGGTATGCTCATAATGGAGATCGGTGAAGATCAAAAAGAAATGATTTTGAATATGTTTGCGGATTGTCACTTCGTACAATGTATACAAGATTATGCTGGATTAGATAGAGTAATGATATTTAAGAAATAAAATATAAAAGGAGAAAACATGATAGAGAAATTGAAAGCAATTAAAGAAAAGTTTGATACGCTCACTGATGATATAGCGAATCCAGAAATTATTGCTGATAATAAGACTTGGCAAGCGAAAGTAAAAGAACATTCTTCTCTTCGTCCGCTAATGGAAGAGTATGACGAATATATAAAGATGGCTAAAGACTTTGAAGATGCAGAGATGATGTTAAATACAGAGACAGATCCCGACATGAGAGAGATGCTTAAGGAAGAATCTCAAAGTCTAAGAGGGAGATTAGCAGAAAGTGAAGAAAAACTAAAATTATTAATGTTACCAAAAGATGAAAACGATACTAAGAACGTTATTCTTGAGATTCGTGGCGGTGCTGGCGGTGAAGAGAGTTCACTATTCGCACATAGTCTACTAAGAATGTACCAAATGTATTGCGATTCACATAAGTTTAAGTTGGAGATTCTAAACCTAGAAGAAACTGAATTGGGCGGAGTGAAAGAAGTGCAAGCAATGATCAAAGGTAAAAATGCGTATGCTACATTCAAATTTGAATCCGGAGTGCATAGAGTACAACGTGTGCCAGAGACGGAGAGTCAAGGACGTGTACATACATCGACTGCTACTGTAGCAATCCTACCAGAGATGGAAGATGCAGAAGTAGAGATCAATGAGAAAGATATTCGTCTGGATTTATTCCGTTCTAGTGGTGCGGGTGGTCAAAAGGTAAACAAAACTGAATCCGCTATTCGTATCACACACTTCCCTACAGGAATAGTAGTGAGTTGTCAAGATGAACGTAGCCAAACTCAAAACAAAGAAAAAGCATTCGCTATGCTTAGAGCTAAACTATTTGATTATTATCAACAGCAAAAAGAATCTGAATATAGTCAGAATAGAAAGAATCAAGTAGGTACAGGTGATAGAAGTGAACGTATCCGAACATACAACTTCCCACAAGGTCGCGTTACCGATCATAGAATTGGTTTGAGTCTATATAATATCGGTGCATTCATGGACGGAGATATTGACGAGATGATAGAAGCGCTGACTCTAGCTGATCAACAAAGAAAGTTGGCAGAAAGTGAATAGTAAACTATATTCATCGTTATCGCTTGAGAATATAGTCGATTGTTATAACAAAAAGACAAAATTTAATTTTGTCTTTTTTTATTGTTTTATAGCAAGAATTATCGAATCAAATTTGTTAATTTTGTTGCAAACCTAGATTAAACATGATATACTATCTACAAGGAGAAAACTTTACTCGAAATAAATTCAGTATTAATATAATTTCGATCAAGGAGGAAACTATGGCAAAGTATCTAAAAATGGATAGTGAATTGGGATATATAGAAGATCCTACACTAATAGAATATGCTAAGTTTAATAATCTTCGTCATACTATATTGGGATTCATGATGGGGGATTTTGATAGTAATGGAAAATATTACATTGATCCATTGGTGGTATCTCAACTAATCTCCATGAGAAAGTATATTATCGAAGTAGATGAAAATATTGAGATATGTCATGGCGAATTAAGATTAGATAAGCCATTTACTTTTGTGATTACTTATGAGAAAGATAAGGTAACATTATCTCTATTAGAGAAGTTGAATTACGAAGCGAATTTCAAACTCAATAGTGGGGCATATAGCAATATTAATGAATATGTTTTAGATGAGATCGAGACATCTGGTATTGTAGATCGTAATCTAGTATACAAACAATGGAATGTAGACACTTTTGGTGGTCATGAGATAGATATATTTAGTTGTGATGATGCTGTATTGGAAAAATATTTTGGTATAACCAATAGATTCAAATATCTATTGAAAGCCAATAGTATATTGATAGACAAAGAAGCAGAGCTCGAAGAAATCGAAGCGGAATATGGTAATAGAATATTGGCATTACTAGAAATATATCCAGAACTAAAGAAACTAGTAGAAACAGAACTACTAAAAAGTATTAAAGATAAACGCGACTTCATATCAGTAGATAAATTATTTTTCGCCAAGACTATCAATGAAGTCATAGATAAGGCGATCGAAGAAAATATTGGAGTCTTATCAGATGAAGAACGTGCTGAGTTCGATAAAGAAAAAATAAATATTACTAGAGATACTAATATCAAGCGAGATATGGTATTAGATATCAATAGTACAATAATTGCCGAAAACGAACTAGATCCTACTCGTATAATTAGTGTAGACACCAAAGGTGAAGAGCAATCTAAGTCTATCGCTGAATTGGCGGAAGAATTTGCAAATAAAGAAAAGACAGCTAACGAGAATCGTCAAAATAATAGTGGTAGCGAAAGAGAAAAATTCACTAATCTTATCAATCAAATTTCTGGCGGTATATTATTACCAGCAGAAACTAAGAAGGAGCAAGAGTCTGATAATAAGACAGGAGGATTAGTAACACAAGTAACTAACAACCTTAAGGAAATTGCTAAGGGAGCCGCTGGCGGAAAAAATGATGGTAAAGGAAAGTCTAGTGGTGGCGGATCGAATTCCGCTAAAGGCAAGAAGGGTGGCAAAGCTAGCGCAGAAAAATACAAACCTCAAAAGACTGAAAATAAACCGCAAAATACAAAGGCGGATAATACAGGATTTATATTTTATAATCCAAGAACAGGAAAACGTGAACCGATAAATGCTGACGATGGCGAACGTAAAGTTCCTGTAGGACGAAGAGTAGGTGTTCGTATGGAAGGTACAAGTGTTAAGCCGGAAGTAATAGTTTCAGCAAATGGCGAAGATGGTCATTCAATTTAAATAATAAAAAAAAATGCGAGAGCTTCTCGCGTTTTTTATATTCTATAACCTCTATTAGCAAGGTTCTCAACATAATCTAATACTCTTTGACTTAAGATGTCTATGCAGTAGAAATGTGCAATCTCTGTAGTATATACAGATAATGGGGCTGTATCATAACTAACTTTATCTACTTCTTTATCATCATAAGATAATAGTGATTCAATATCTCCTACAACATTGCCCATTCTGAATTCATAGCCTAAATCATTTATTTTGTTTACTTTCTTACATAGTTGAGAATAAATATGATCTAAATTCGCACCGGCGATAGAATACATACGCCAATGAGTAGCATATCCTTCTTCGTCAGCATCGTTGACTTCATCTAAAAATGCACTTTTGAATCTAGGAGAAGAAGAAGTCTTTTTCTTCAAATATCTTCTAGCTAGTTCATCGTCAGACATATTCATAAGTTCTGATGCTTTCTTAGATCTAGAAGGCTTGAATATTGTATATTGAAATGGTACATTTGCCATAAATTTATCTCCTTGTATTTTTTCTAAATTCAAACATATTCTAACATAATATTTTAAATTTGTAAATACCTTTTTAATAAAATTTTTGATTATTTATATTCTTGTATATTATAACTTTTGTTCATGACTTTAAGTATTGTTTTGAAACTATCGTCATCTGCGGATTTATTATTGTGTAGTTGTCCACATTTTTCACACTTGTAGTGGATAATGTATCCTTTCTTATTACTGGTAGTAATATCTATTGGTACAAGTGTCCCTAGACAACTATTCTCTCTATCTCCTGGATTGATATCTATATGTATACTAGATAGGCATTTGTTACAATGATCTCTAGATGTGTATTTCAGTGGTTCTACATTGTGTCCGCATATTCGGCATATAAATCCATTATCATTCTTCTCAAATGTTTTCATAATTACTCCCATTCATTAAAATCAAAATCAAGATTAGAATTGTTTGATATGTGAGATATTAACTCTTGAATTTGTAAATAAGCATCGTAATTATCTATTTTGCTCCAGACATAAGTTTTATCTTTATATATAAATTTATTTTTTTGACTGAAGATTAAATCTTTGTATTTTCTCTGTTTTGATGAAATCTTATTAATAATAATGCTATCTATTGGACAATCGCAATTAATAAATTCTTTTTTATTAATGAAAGGTGTATCCGAAAAAGTATATAAATATTTAAAAAACATATTAATAACCTTTTGAGACTGACCGAGAGTCATGGCATTTTGGCAGTACTTCGAAATAATTTCTCTAGGTTTGTATTCATGTCTTTGAACCTGAGAATATAAATCATTAAACATATTTTCTTTTAAGGTTTGTCTTAAACTTTTATCTTTAATTGGTAAAGTTCTTGCCATATCTTTCCATGCGTTAGAAAAACAACAATTGCAAATCATTTTGAGATCATTTTTATTTTTAATTGAATAATTTGTCCCAAATACCGCTCTTCTAAAAAAGTTTATTATTTTTTCTTCCATATCAGTATGATACCATAAAAAATCTATATTTGTCAAGATCTAAGTATTATCATTCGAGAAGGATCTAGTACGCCGAGTAGATTGCCACGATCTAAGATCTCGCAATGACATGGGTCAAAGAACTTATTATAATAAAAAATATTTACAAATGATTTTATTTGTGGTATCATATCAATATGACATTGGAAGAAGTGAGAGATCTAAGGGATCTAGAAAATCATAATCAATTAAGGCATTCTAGTTTGGCACAAAACTTAACAATTGAAGAAAAGGACAAAATTTATCTTATCAACACTAGAATAAGGGAACTAGTGGATAATGTTTCATTATTTGTAAAATACTTTGCTAGACAGGGTAGAGAATTAGTGCATGTGTCTGGTAAAGGTACATTAGAATCTCCATTTATTATAGATTGTGAGTATGGTAATGGAAAATTATATAACCTAAAGCAACTATTTAAGAGTGGTGGAGTTGTTTTGCCTAAATGGGTGAAGAAATTTGAGTGTTTTGGTAATTGTGTAGGCATGGCATATGTGTTGGGGCAAAATCATCAGGGTAAAGTTATCGCTGGAATCTATGACCTAGGTAAGCCTGTAATGCACGCTGTAATCGAGATCAATGTCAATGGAATGGCATGCATAGCAGACTTCAATTTCAATATGGTTATAGAGAAAGATCTGTATATTAAATTATTTAATTTTGAAATCATGGCTGAAACGGAATTTAATAAAATCGTACAGAATAGCCAGCACCTTAGACATTGTCAGTTAAATACGGTATTCACGGCGTTTGCTTTTGATGATCTTATAGATTATCTTCAAGACGATGCCCGTCGAGAGATATCACCATTGGAAAACATAGATTAGAAGACTCGAGTCTTCTTTTTCTTTTGACAAAAAAATCTATTTATTGTAATCTAAGGTTATGAAAAATAAAACTAGTAGATATGCACCGCAAAAATTTAAATCTGAAGAATGGGATAGATACAAAGACCATATTGATGGATTTTTCCTGTCATTAGACGAGAAGGAAAAAGAAAAATTATTACACAATAGTGAATTTAGAATTTTTTTATTAGAAAATATTCGTGTAGGACATCAGTGTGAACTTATGATTTCATATTTTACGAGAAAAGATATAGATAACCTTTTTGATAAGGACTTTCTATTGATGAAAGAGTCTGCTAATATAGATATAATGAAGACGGTATATTTACAACTAGATACAGTGGATGTAGAATACTTGATCGATAAGAATATTAGGTGGATAGATTTTAAAAATATATACTTGAAAATAAACAAAATGCATGATGAGTACAAATTCAAGATAATGGATCTAACTTTGAATGATGATTTGATAGATCCTATAGATGTAGATAGAATATTTGAAAATTTCTTTACTGTAGGCTATAATACCGAATATATCCTTGATTATTCAGCGAATACTGAGCAAGTTAAGTGGTTGGAGTGCAAACTAGAAGATGAAGAAATGGCGAGTCTATTCCTTCATAATAAAGGATTAAATCTTTCTTTAGATCCGGAGAATAGATGCAGATTATATGAGAATGTGAATTTTGACGAGTTGGATAATAAATATGATAGAGATATATTGTTATCTTTATTGCATCACGCGGTAGAGAGATCTGTTAAATTGCCAAACAATATTTTGCGGAATGAGAAATTCATTAATCTTATCCTTAAGCAAGATTGGAATGAATACAAACGATTAGTTGCAAACATAAAAGAAATAAATCCTCGCGTTGCTATTGAGATAGAGTCAAGATTTAATGCTGAGCAAGATGAATATATTAATGAATTTATGGGGTCGGACTACGAAGATCTGATGAGTAGTGAGAACTATGATATTTTCGATTGGAAATTTAGAGATAGAGTATATCATAGATTTTTCAATACTTCAGCTAGTGATGTTTATCTTACTGCATGTGCAATACTGGATAGTATGAATACATTGCCGGGGTATAAAGAAAAATTCTCACCAGAAGGTGTAGAATTGATAGAGAGAATGGTTGTAAATATTGTATTAGAAAGTAGTCAAAAAGAATTTGATGATAAAATGGCATCGAATATTGATAAGCATAATATGAACGATTTAAAAGATATAATTGCCATACTTCAAACGTGTAATGATTGGAGAGAGATGTTTGAAAAGGCTATAAAAATTGCTCGACAAGAATTTTCAAAGAATCTAGTGAGAGAAATATATAGACCCAACATAGAATATGCTGATATTTTAGAAGATTTGCCGGTAATTGACATTAGCGAGATGAAAGATTTTAGATTGTTGATACATGATCAAAGATTATATGATCTCAAAAATGCAATACCTAAACTAGATCCTAAACAAAAGAAAGATATTAGTATGAGCCTACTCGACAACAATCATCTTCACACTTATCAAAGCGATGGCACAGGTGTCATAGATAATTATAGTGTTACATTTGGTTATGGAGAGGTGGCGGTAGAATCTATTATACATGCTTTACCTGAAGATTCGTTTACAGAGTATTGTAATCAAAGTGATCTTATCAAGAAGGAATCTCTAATCAGTGCGACTTGTCAGTATTTGCCAACTTATATTGATATCCATTCATTCTTGAATGAAACTAATAAAATGAATGAGATAAAAGTAAGAGCGAAAGTAAATGGACTTAATAATCGAGGGGAAAATGCCTTTATGCCAAGTTATATCCTATGCCGAGATGTGATTAGAGATATTGACAAGAGGGTGGCTAGAGAATATGGTGTGCCAATCGTTTATATTGATACTAAAAGAGTGGAGAAGTCTACCTATTCTGCGTATATTCCAATAATTACACAGTTGGTCGATAGATATACTAAGGTAATGTTAGAGGATAATTCTTTAATAAAATAGCATAAGTTAATATGTTAAAAATAATTAGAAAAATTTTAGAAAAAGGGTTGACAAACTCTTTTTTCTTTGGTAGAATACTATCGCTGAATTATGGGAATGACGCATAAGGTTGCATTTGCTAGCTACAGCAGATGGGAATTTGTGCTGACCTAGTTCGTTAGAACGCTAGCACTAAAAGTAAGGGTTTCGACCCAATTTATTTTTAGAAATCAGCACTTTACACCCGGGGCGGTGTTAATGTATATAAGTAAGAGAATATCTTAAACTGTTACATTATTTATTGTTCGGTGTAAATTTGGGGTCCCCACGAGACGACTGTCTCGAAGGGGAAAGGAACAAACGAACTTGGGCTTATGATTGTGATGAGCAATCTAGCAAAAGTGAGATTTGTGACGCCCTCTGCTAGTTTCGGTGTTGACTAAAATAAAAAAGGAGAGAAAAATGGCAACAACAAAACTTAGAATCAAACTTGCATCTTATGATACAGGTTTAATCGAGAATGTAGTATCTAGAATACTTGATACTGCTACTAAGGCTGGATGCAAAGTATCTGGACCTATTCCGCTTCCTACTAAGAGAGAAGTGGTAACAATCATTCGTGCTACGCACAAATACAAAGATTCAAGAGAACAATTTGAATCAAGAACACATTTTAGACTAATAGATGTATTCGCACCTAATGCTAAGGCGGTGGACGCTATCACTAAGATCAACGTACCATCTGGTGTAGACATCAAAGTAGAATTTTAAGGAGGTATACTGTGGAAAAAGCAATTATCGGTAGAAAGATCGGCATGACTCAAGTTTTCGCAGAGGATGGTCGAGTAGAGCCAGTGACTGTTGTTGAAGCAGGTCCTTGCTATGTTACTCAAATCAAGACTAAAGAGACTGACGGTTACGATTCAGTACAGATCGGCTATGGCGAGATCAAAGATAAGAACGTAAACAAGGCTCAAACAGGTCTATTCAAGAAAGCTAATGTAGAAGCTAAGCGCATCTTGAAAGAATTCAAGTATGACGATATTACCAAGTTCGCTCTTGGTCAAGAGATCAAAGCTGATATGTTCAGTGAAGGCGATCTAGTAGATGTGTCTGGTGTTACTAAAGGACACGGATTCACAGGCGTTATCAAACGTTGGAATCAACACAGATTGAAGATGACTCACGGTGTGGGACCTGTTCACAGAGAAGTAGGTTCTATGGGTGCTAACTCAACACCAAGTAGAGTTATGAAGGGCAAGAAGATGCCAGGACACTATGGTCATGAGACTGTAACAGTTCAAAATCTTAAAGTAGTGCGTGTAGACGCTGATAGAAACTTAATCTTAATCAAGGGTGCTATCCCAGGTCCTAAGAAGTCTATAGTTACTATCAAGTCTGCTGTAAAAGCTTAAAGGAGTAAACTATGGCAAAACTTAAAGTTTATAATATAAAGAAAGAAGAAGTTGGCACTATTGACTTAAGCGATTTAGTGTTCGATGTAGAATACAACGAACCACTTATCCACCAAGTAGTTGTGGCTATCCACAATAATGGTCGTCAAGGTACTAAGTCTACACTTACTCGTAGTGAAGTAAATGCCAGCAAGAAGAAAATCTATAGACAAAAGGGTACTGGTAATGCTCGTCATGATGAAATCAGTGCTCCTCAATTCACAGGCGGTGGCGTAGTATTCGCACCAAAGCCAAGAGATTTCAGCCAAAAGATCAATAAGAAGATGAGAGACATCGCTTTCGCTTCTGCTGTATCTCAAAAGATCAAACAAGGTGAAGTATTCATCTTAGACGATGTCAATTTCGCTGATGCTAAGACTAAGGCTGCTAGCGAATTCCTAAAGACTTTCGGTCTTAATAAGAGAACTATCATCGTAACTGATGGTAAGAATGAAAATGTTATTCGTGCTACTGGCAATATCCAAAAGGTTAGTTGCGTAGATGCTATGTTACTCAATGTGGCTGAAGTAGTTGAGAATACTTATGTAGTGTTCACTAAGGACGCTATTAAGAAATTAGAGGAGGCGTACGTATAATGAGAGCACAAGAAATCATTTTAGAGCCTATTATGACTGAAAAATCATACGCAGGCATTCCTAATAAAGTGTATACATTCAAAGTAGCTCTAGCTGCTAACAAAGTAGAAATCAAGAAAGCAGTAGAAGAGTTATTTGAAGTGCAAGTGGCTAGAGTAAACACTATCACTTGTAAGGGTAAAACAAAAACAAGAAATACAAAGAGCGGTCAAGTAGTTGGTAAGACTAGCGATTATAAGAAAGCAGTAGTTTTCTTGAAGCCTGAATCTAAGGCTATCGCATTCTTCGAGAGCTTGAACTAAAAGGAGTAAATCATGGCTATAAGAACTAAAAAACCTACATCAGCTGGTAGCAGATTTGTAACTTACAAGACTTATACTGAGTTGACAAAAGATGCCGAAGCTCCTAAGTCATTACTTACTACAGTTAAGAAGACTGGTGGTCGTAATGCTCAAGGTAAGATCACTGTTAGAAATATCGGTGGCGAGAATAGAAGAAAATACAGAATCATCGACTTCAAGCGTAATAAAGATGGTATTGTAGCTAAAGTAGACAGCATTCAATACGATCCAAATAGAACAGCATATATCGCATTGTTGACTTATGCTGACGGCGAGAAGAGATATATCCTTGCTCCTCAAGGACTTAATGTAGGAGATAAGGTAATGAGTGGTGCTGGCGCTGAAATTAAGCCAGGTAACGCTCTTCAATTAGTTGACATTCCACTTGGTGCTAAGATTCACAATATTGAATTACAACCAGGTCGCGGTGGTCAAATGGTTAGAAGTGCTGGATTATCAGCACAATTAATGGCTAAAGAAGGTGCTTATGCTACACTTCGTTTGCCATCAGGTGAAATGAGAAAAGTACTAGCTGTATGTAGAGCTACTATTGGTGAAATCGGTAACGAAGAAAACGAAATCGTATCTCTAGGTAAGGCTGGTCGTAAGCGTCATATGGGTGTTAGACCTTCTGTTCGTGGTTCTGCGATGAACCCAGTAGATCACCCACATGGTGGTGGTGAAGGTAAGTCTCCAGTAGGACACGCTGGTCCAATGACACCTTGGGGTAAACCTGCACTTGGTCTTAAGACTAGAAAACATAATAAGGCTTCTGACAAACTTATTGTCAAGAGAGCTAAGTAGGAGTAAGATATGAGTAGAAGTTTAAAGAAAGCGCCATTCGTTGAAGAAAGATTGATGTCTCGCGTGAAAGCTATGAACGAAAAGGGTGAGAAGAAGGCTATCAAGACTTGGTCTAGATCTAGCACAATCTATCCTGATTTCGTAGGACACACAATTGCTGTTCACAATGGTAGAAAACATATACCTGTATACTGTACTGTCGATATGGTTGGCCACAAGTTGGGCGAATTCGCTCCAACTCGTACATTCAAGGGTCATAAACAAAAAGAGGCTAAATAGGAGTAAACTATGGCAAAGAGAATTAGAGAAAAATCTGAAATGATTAAACAAAATAAAGACACTCGTCCTTATGCTAGTGTTCGTTATGTACGACTTGCTCCTACTAAAGCTAAGATCGTGATCGACCAAGTAAGAGGTAAGAGTTATGATGATGCAGTAGCTATCTTGGCTAATATGCCACACGATGCTGCTAAGATACTACTTAAGGTAGTAAAATCTGCTGGTGCTAATGCTGAAAACAACAAGGGTATGAATGCTCATGATTTGTATTTGGCTGAAGTAATCCTTGGACAAGGTCCTACTAGAGTAAACAAAGTTTACTTCAGAGGTCGTGCTCATGGTGCAGATAGAATCGTTACTAGAACTAGCCACATTAAAGTAGTGCTAGATGTGAAGGAGTAGAATATGGGACAAAAAGTTAATCCAAATGGAATGAGAATTGGTATCAACAAGACTTGGAATTCATTCTGGTATGCAGACAAGAAGTCTTTGGCTAAGAACATTAAGGAAGACAATGTTATCCGTAACTATATCCTTAAAGAGTACAAGCCTTGTGCTATCTCAAACGTAATGATCGAAAGAACAAATGATATGGTTAATGTTACTATCTCTACAGCTAAACCTGGTATCCTTATTGGACAAAAGGGCGCTGGAGTAGAAGCATTAAAGAAAACTGTAGAAGGTATGTCAGACGCTAAGAAAGTGAATGTTAATATCGTTGAAGTAAAGAATCCTGACTTAGATGCTAAATTGGTAGCTGAGTCAATCGCTGCTCAACTAGAAAAACGTGCTCAATTCAGACGTGTGATGAAATCTGCAATGCAAAGAGTAATGCGTGCTGGTGCTATCGGTGTAAAAACTATGGTATCTGGACGTCTTGACGGTGCTGAAATCGCTCGTAGTGAACACTACCACGAGGGTTCACTTCCACTTCAAACTATTAGAGCAGACATTGATTATGCTCACGTAGAAGCGCACACTACATTCGGTGTATTGGGTGTTAAAGTTTGGATCTATAAGGGTGAAATCTTGGGCAAAGTTTCTCAAAGCACTGTAAACCACAAGAAAGGAGAAAACTAATATGTTAATGCCTAAGAGAGAAAAAAGAAGAAAACAATTCCGTGGTCGTATGACTGGTCGTGCTATTCGTGGTAGCCAAGTTGTATATGGAGATTATGGTCTTCAAGCAACTGAACCATGTTGGATGACTGCTAATCAGTTAGAAGCTGCCCGTGTCGCTATCAATAGATATATGAGACGTGGTGGTAAGGTTTGGATCAAGGTTTTCCCTGACAAGCCTATTACTAAGAAGCCTGCTGATACTCGTATGGGTAGTGGTAAAGGTGCTCAAGTAGGTCACGTTGCTGTCGTTAAGCGTGATAGAGTTATTATCGAAGTAAGCGGTCCAAGTGAAGAAATTTGTTTGGAAGCTTTGAGACTAGCGTCTCACAAACTTCCTTGTAAGACTAAAGTAGTTCGCAAGGAAAAAGGCGGTGAAAACAATGAAGAATAATTACAAAGATTTATCTATACAAGAGTTGACTGCTAAAGAAAGCGAATTAAGAAGTGCATTATTCAATCTTACTTTCCAAAACAAGGTTGGACAGCTAGCTAATACTTCATCTATCAAGAATGTTAAGAGAGATATCGCTAGAGTAAAGACAGTCTTAACTCAAAAGAAAAAAGCTGGAGCAAAGGAGTAGTATATGGAAGAAAAGCAAGTAAACCACAAGATCGTTAGAGGTGTTGTTGTTTCTGATAAGATGGACAAAACTATTACTGTTTTGGTAACCAGCAAGAAAAAACACCCAATCTATAAGAAGTATATGACTTATACTAAAAAATATAAAGCTCACGATGAGAAGAATGAAGCATGCATTGGTGATACAGTTGATATTATTGAGACTCGTCCACTAAGTAAAGATAAGTACTTCAGACTACTTACTATCGTAGAAAGAGCGAAGTAGGAGGCGGATATGATACAATCATTTACATTATTGAAAGTCGCTGACAACTCTGGTGCTAAAGAAATTATGTGTATCAAGTGTCTTGGTGGTTCTAAGAAGAGAACTGCTAGTGTTGGCGAAATCATCGTTGCCTCTGTAAAGAAAGCTGATCCAGATGGAAAGGTAAAGAAAGGTGATGTAGTAAAGGCTGTTGTCGTTAGAACTTGTTATGCTATCCAAAGAGAAGATGGCACAAGCATTAAATTCGATGACAATGCTGCTGTTATCATTGATAACAACAAAGCACCTAGAGGTACTCGTGTATTTGGACCAATCGCAAGAGAACTTCGTGCTAAGGGATTCAACCAAATTATATCTCTAGCACCAGAAGTATTGTAGGAGGCTCGGTATGAAATTAAGCGTAAAGAAAGGCGATAACGTATTAGTTATCACTGGTAAAGATGCTGGTAAAACTGGCGAAATCCTTGAAGTTAATAAAGAAAACGGCAGAGTGGTAGTAGCTGGTATCAATATCCAAGCTCACCACAAGAAACCAAGATCTAAAGACGACAAGGGTGGAATCATCAAATCTGAAGGCGCTATTGACGTTAGTAACGTACAAGTAGTATGTCCAGTTTGTAAGAAAGCTACTAGAGTAGCTCACAAGCTAGTAGAAGACAAGATGGTTCGTGTATGTAAAAAATGTGATGCTACATTAGACGTAGCTAAGAAAGCTGCTAAGAGCAGTAAGAAAGCGTAAAGGAGTATGACACATGGAAAAAAATATTAATAGACGTCATGCATACTATAACGAAGTAGTTAAAAAGGCTTTACAAGAGAAATTCGGTTACAAAAATGTAATGGAAATTCCTAAACTTGATAAGATCGTTTTAAGTCTTCGTCTAGGTAAGGAAAAAGACAATGCTAAGAGTTTCAACACTGCTGTTGACGAGTTGAGTTTGATCGCTGGTCAAAAGGCTGTTGTTACTTATGCTAAGAAATCAGTAGCGAACTTCAAACTTCGTCAAGGACAAAAGATCGGTGCTAAGGTTACTCTTCGTGGCGAGAGAATGTATGAATTCTTCGATAGACTAATCTCAGTAGCACTTCCTCGTGTTCGTGACTTCCAAGGTTTGAGCACTACATCATTCGATGGTCGCGGAAATTATAGCTTCGGCGTTAAAGAGCAAATCATCTTCCCAGAAATTATCTACGATAAGATCGACGCAGTTCGTGGTTTTGACATTATGTTCATTACTACAGCTAAGTCAAACGATGAAGCTCTTGAATTATTGAAGTTAATGGGCGTTCCATTTAAGAAGGTTAAATAGGAGTGGATTATGGCAAGAAAAGCAATGGTAAATAAACAACAAAGAGAACAAAAGTTTAAGACTCGTGAATATACCAGATGTTCTATCTGCGGTCGTCCACACGCCGTTCTTAGAAAATATGGAATATGCAGAATTTGTTTTAGAAATTTAGCACACAAGGGTGAAATTCCTGGTGTTAAGAAATCAAGTTGGTAAAAGGAGAAGAATATGTTAGTTTTAGACCCAATCGCAGACATGCTTACTCGTATTCGCAATGCGAACACTAACAAGCATGATAGTGTACTTGTTCCTCAATCAAAGACCAAACTTGCAATCGCTGAAATCTTGAAGAATGAAGGTTTCATCGTAGATTACAAGTCTACAGAAGTAGATGGTATTAAGATGATGGAGATCACACTAAAATATGGACCTAATGGCGAAAAAGTTATTCAAGGTCTTAAGAGAATCAGTAAACCAGGTCTTAGAATCTATGCTAATGCTGAACAATTACCAAAAGTTCTTAACGGACTAGGCATCGCTATTGTTTCTACAAGCAAGGGAATTATTACTGATAAAGAAGCAAGAAAATTAAATGTAGGCGGCGAAGTGCTAGCCTATGTATGGTAGAGAGGTGAATTATGTCAAGAATTGGAAAATTACCTATCTCTATTCCAGCTGGTGTTACAGTAGAAGTTAAAGATAACATCGTAACTGTAAAGGGCGCTAAAGAGACTCTTTCTCAAGAAATCTCTAGCAACGTAGCAGTAGAAGTTAAGGATAACGAAATCTTAGTAGTTCGCAAGGACGAAACTAAAGATAGTAATGCTAAGCAAGGTCTTTATAGACAATTAATTAACAATATGGTTACTGGTGTTAAAGATGGTTTCACTAAGTCATTAACTGTTAATGGCGTAGGTTACAAGCTTAATAAACAAGGTAACAAGTTGGTGATGAACTTAGGTCTTAGCCACCCAGTTGAATTTGTGGAAGTACCTGGTATCACACTTGAAATCCCTGACAACAATACAATTTTGGTAAAGGGTGCAGACAAACAATTAGTAGGAGCAATAGCTGCCGAAATTAAGGCCGTTCGTCCTATCGAACCATATCATGGTTATGGTATTCGTTATACTAGCGAACCTGTAATCTTGAAGGCTGGTAAGTCTGGAAGTAAGAAAAAGTAGGAGGTTAAGTTATGATTGGTAAAATTAATAAAAATGAAAAGCGTACTAAGCGTCATATTAGACTTCGTCATGACTTGGCTGGTACTGCTCAATGCCCAAGACTATGTGTATACAGAAGTCTAAGTAATATTTATGCTCAAATCATCGATGATGATAAGGGTGTAACTCTTGTTAGTTGCAACACTACTCAAAAAGAAATTCGCGAGAAAGTGAAAGACATGACTAATAAGGAACAAGCAAGATATGTTGGCGAACAAATCGCTAAACTTGCTAAGAAGAAGAAAATCGCTACTGTAGTATTCGACAGAGGCGGATATCATTATACAGGAAGAGTAAAAGAACTTGCTGACGGCGCTAGAGCCGGTGGCTTGAAATTTTAAGGAGAGATTATGGCACAACAACAAAAACGTGAATTCAGAAAACCTAGAATTCAAGAAAAAGATGAATTCGAAAAGCAAAACGTTCACCTTCGCCGTACTATTAAGGTCGTTAAGGGTGGCCGTATCATGAGATTCTCTTCTCTTACTGTTATCGGTGATAAGAAGGGTAGAGTTGCCATGGGTCTTGGTAAGGCTGCTGAAGTTCCAGCTGCTATCGAGAAGGCAAACAAGGCTGCTAAGAAGTCATTAATCAATGTTCCAATCGTGAATGGTACTATCCCACACGAAGTGATCGGTAAATTCGCTAAGACAAGCGTTAAGATGTTACCATCTAAGCAAGGTAGCGGTTTGATCGCTGGTGGTGCTGCTCGTACAGTTCTTGAATTGGCTGGTTATACTGATATTACAGCAAAAATTTATGGTTCTACTGATAAAATCAATGTAGTTAGAGCTACTCTAAATGGTCTTAAGTCTTTAAGAACTAAAGAGCAAGTGGCTATGCTTCGTGGTAAGTCAGTAGAAGAAATTTAGGAGGACTAAATGGCTAAGAAACAAGTAAAAACTATTAAAGTAACTCTAATTAAGAGTCCTATCGGTTTCGACAAGCGTCAAGCTAAGATCGTAGAAGCTCTAGGATTCAAGAAACTTGGTCAAACAAGAGTTCTTCCTGACAATAATTGTATTAGAGGAAGCATCTTCAAAGTTAAACACTTATTAAAAGTGGAAGAAGAAGCGTAAAGGAGAGATTATGTATATACACGATTTAAAAAATGCTGACGGTGCTAGAGAGTCTAAGAAAAGACTTGGTAGAGGTATCGGTAGTGGTATAGGTAAGACCTCTGGTAAAGGACATAAAGGTCAAAACGCTCGTTCTGGTGGTGGAGTTCGTCCAGGATTTGAAGGTGGACAAAACCCTTTATACAGAAGACTACCTGCTAGAGGATTTAGCAATGCTAAGTTCAAAAAGGTTTATTCTATAGTTAATGTTAGTTCATTAAATATCTTCGAAGCTAATACTGAAGTAGACGCTGTTAAGCTTCTTGAAGCTGGTATTCTATCTAAGGTAGAAAAAGATGGTATCAAGATCTTAGGTAATGGCGAACTTACTGTAGCATTGAAGGTTATTGCTAATAAGTTTACAGAATCAGCAAAAGAAAAGATTACAGCACAAGGTGGCAGTGTAGAGGAGGTATAATGTTTAAGACATTAGCTGACGCATTTAAGATAAAAGAGGTAAGAAACAAGTTAATTTTAACTATCGTTTTGCTCTTTGTTTATCGTCTTGGTTGTTGGTTACCTATTCCAGGTATCAATACCGATATACTAGGCACTAAAGTAGAAGGTAATTCTTTCCTTAGTTTGCTTAGTTCTGTGAGTGGTGGTGCACTATCTCAAGGTTCATTCCTAGCACTTGGTGTATCTCCATA
Organism: Clostridia bacterium; assembly: GCA_046882085.1. GTDB lineage: Bacteria > Bacillota > Clostridia > Christensenellales > UBA1242 > Onthoplasma. Next base: position 19,244 of record JBKSNA010000008.1, on the reverse strand, counting down.
TATCACATCATCAATTATTATTCAATTATTATCATCAGTTATTCCTAGTTGGCAAAGACTTGCTAAAGAGGGTGGTGCTGATGGTAGAAAAAAGATCAGTCAATATACTAAGATCGCTGCATTATTGATAGCAGTAGCTCAGGCTATTGGTATCGCAGTAGGATTTGGCGCTGCAGATGGTGTACATTTATCATTATTCGGTGGTAGCGAATTCGTATGCTATGCGTTTATCGTTCTTATGTTAGTGGCTGGTGCTATGTTCACAGTATGGCTTGGCGAGAAGATTACTGAGATCGGTATTGGTAATGGTATGTCATTATTAATCTTCGTTGGTATCTTGTCTTCAGCTGGTACTGCTATTTGGAACAACTTTATGAATCTTGGCGTTGGTGGCAAGACTACTCAGACTGCTATCTGGCAGTTGATCATATTCGCTCTAGTATTAGTAGCAATATTTGCTTTGGTAGTATTTGTTGACGGCGGCGAGAGAAAAGTTGGCGTTCAATATGCTAAACAAATGAAAGGAAGAAAAATGTATGGTGGTCAATCTACTTACATTCCTATTAGGGTAAATGCTACTGGTGTAATGCCTATCATTTTCGCTAGTACATTGTTAACATTCCCACAAATGTTATTTAGTATTTTCTGGCCAAATGTTACCGGCGGTTTCATTGGTTGGTGGAATACTTGGCTTGGAGCAGGTAGCTGGGTATATGCTGTTGTTATGGCTTTATTGATTTTAGCATTCGCATATTTCTGGACAATGATCCAATTCGATGCTGACGAAATCAGTCGTCAGATTCAACAAAATGGTGGATTTATTACAGGAATTAGACCTGGTAAACCTACCGCTCAATACTTGAACACTATTAATAAAAGAATCACATTGTTTGGTGCTTTGTTCTTAGCATTCATGGCTCTTATTCCTACATTGGCATTCTCAGCTATTGGAACTCCTGGTCTAACTAGTGCTTTCAGTGCTACAGGTATGCTAATCGTAGTATCAGTTGCTCTTGAATTTAATAAGCAATTAGAGGCTCAAATGATGATGAGAAATTATAGAGGATTTTTGAAGTAAGGAGTAAATAATGAATATCGTTCTTATCGGAATACAAGGCTGTGGAAAGGGTACTTTGGTATCCGGACTAGAGCAACATATAGATTTTGATTTGATATCAGTAGGTCAACTTCTAAGAGATGAAGTCGCTACTGGCTCAGAATTGGGCGAACATATTAGACAAATTCAAGAAAAAGGACAACTTGTAGACTTAGATATAGTAATGGAAGCAGTCAATAAGAAATTGAATACCTCAACTAAGAGTATCAAGATCTTCGATGGCTTCCCAAGAAGTGCCGAGCAAGCAGATGCTTTAGATAAGATCACGAACGTTGATATGGTATTGCACTTAGCATTATCAAAAGATGTGGCGATTGATAGAATCCTAAACAGATTGACTTGTAAGGATTGTGGCTATATTACTAAGAAACAAAATGTCGATTCGGACATTTGTCCAAAATGTAATGGAGTGTTATCTTCTAGAACAGACGATACTGAGGAAGCAATCAATAAACGATTTGAACTTTATCATAACGAAACTTATCCATTACTCGCTAGATATCAAACTAAGGGCGTAGTCGTAGACATCGATGCAAATCGTACTCCAGATCAAGTCCTTAACGATGTATTGAAGGTTATCAATAATGAGTATAAGTATTAAAAACATTGACGAGATAGGCAAGATGCGTATAGCAGGCAAGATCTTGAAAGAGACTCTTCTTTTGCTGGAGGCATCTGTCTATCCTGGCCAAACCAGTTCGCGCCTTAATGATTTGGCATATGAATATATCCTAAATAAAGGCGCAAAACCTTCCTTTTTAAATTATCAGGGATTTCCATATACTATTTGTGCTAGTGTAAACGACCAAATAGTACATGGATTTTGTACTGATATACCATTAAAAGAAGGCGACATAATTAGCATCGATTGTGGCGTTATATGGGAAGGATATCATGCAGATGCAGCTAGAACATTCGCAGTGGGTAATATATCTATTGAGAATGCCAATTTAATTAAAGCTACCAAAGAATCATTCTTTGCTGGCATTGAAGGTATCAAAGCAGGTTCTAAATTAGGCCATATTAGTCATCGTATTCAGACTTATCTAGAAGATCGTGGCTATGGCGTAGTAAGAGAACTAGTAGGACACGGAGTCGGTAGTGAACTTCACGAAGACCCTATGGTTCCTAATTATGGTAAGTACAATTCAGGTATTGTACTACAAGAAGGTATGACCTTGGCAATCGAACCAATGTCTACTTTAGGCAAAAGAGATGTGTGTCTTGAAGACAATGATTGGACCGTGTCTACATTGGATGGCAAGACTAGTGCACATTATGAGAACACTGTCCTTATTACTAAAGATGGTGTGGAAATATTGACTTTATAGAGGTGCTATGGAGAACGAAATAATAGTAGGCGATATAGTATTGTCCCTGTCAGGACATGATAAAAATCGACCTTTTATAGTAGTAAGTATTGACAAATCTGGATATCTTGCTATAATAGATGGAAGATATAGAGAAAAATCTAAGCCAAAACTAAAAAATCCAAAACACTTGATGAAGGTGGGGCACGATGATAATATTATCGATAAGATAAATTCACCAATCTCTACCAATACAGAAATCTATAAGATGATTAAAGTATATAAAGTAAAGGAGTAAACATGTCGAAAGAAGATGTTATCGAGGCTGAAGGCGAAGTTGTCGAAGTTTTAGGCAACATGAATTTCAAAGTTCAGATAATGAATAGTCACATCATCACAGCTTACATCTCAGGTAAGTTACGTACTAATTTTATTAGAATTTTAGTAGGTGATAAGGTGAAGGTCGAGATGAGTCCATACGATTTGACTAAAGGTCGCATCATATGGCGTGACAAGAACTAAATTTATAAAGGAGAAACTACAATGAAAGTTAGACCATCAGTTAAGCCAATGTGCGATAAGTGTAAGGTGATTAAGCGTAACGGTAGAGTTATGGTTATCTGTTCAAAGTCACCTAAGCACAAACAACGCCAAGGTTAATTTTGAGTTCGAAAATTGACACAATATCTCGCGGCAATTTGATATTGTGAGAGTATATATAGTGATTAATATCACAAAACAATCGTCACTTAATTTTATCTAGTGTAGATAAAAATAAATTACTTTGATAAAGGAGAAAATAACATGGCACGTATATCAGGCGTGGATTTACCTAATGAAAAGAGAGTTGAAATCGGTCTTACTTATATCTACGGAATCGGTAGAGCAAGTGCTAACAAGATTTTGGCTGCTACTGGAATCAATCCAGACACAAGAGTAAAAGATCTTAATGAAAATGACATCGCTTCTATCCGTAAATACTTAGAGGCTAATTTTGTCGTAGAAGGTGAATTAAGAAAAGATATAGCTCTTGATATTAAGAGATTAAAAGAAATTAGATGCTATCGTGGACTTCGTCATATTGCTAATCTTCCTGTTCGTGGACAATCTAGCAAACAAAATGCTCGTACACGCAAGGGTCCTAAGAAAACAATAGCTAATAAGAAGAAATAAGGAGTTAAATAATGGCTGTTAAGAAAGAAACAAAGAAAAAGAAAATATTAGTAAGCAATGGTGAAGGACAAGTTCACATCTTTGCTAATGCTAATAATACTTTAGTAACTCTTACAGATAGTCAAGGTAATGCTTTGGCTCAATGCAGTGCGGGTGCTCTTGGTAACCGTGGTGCTAAGAAGACTACACCATTTGCAGCTCAAGAGGCAGTAGAAAAGTGTCTTGAGAACGTTAGCAAGTTCGGTGTTACTAAGGTTGCTATATTTGTTAAGGGTGCAGGTGTTGCACGTGAATCTGCTATCAGAGCAGTAGGTACTGCAGGATTACAAGTTACAATGATCAAAGATGTATCTCCAATCCCGCACAATGGTTGTAGACCACCTAAGAAGAGAAGATTATAGGAGGAAAACATGGCAAAATATACTAGTGCAGATTGTAGACAATGCCGTAGGGAAGGTTGCAAACTTTTCCTTAAAGGTGAGAGATGTTTGACTAAGTGTTCTTTTGATAAGCGTCCTACTGTCCCTGGACAACACGGCGCTGGCAAGAAGAAAATGTCAGGCTATGCTCTACAATTGAGAGAGAAACAAAAAGTAAGAAAAGCATATGGTATGCTTGAAAAACAATTCAGAATCTATTATGAAAAAGCTGCTAATAGCAAGGGAAATACAGGTTTCGAATTATTGAAGATGTTAGAAATGAGACTTGATAACGTTGTTTATCGTGTAGGTCTTGGTTCATCTCGTGCTGAAGCTAGACAAATCGTTAACCATGGTCACATCACTGTTAATGGTAAGAAAGTAAATATCCCTTCTTATCAAGTGAAAGTTGGCGATGTTATTGCTGTAAGAGACAGCAAGCAAGGTCTTGAAATGTTCGCTAGTTTGAAAGGTGTAAAAGTTAATAGTCCTAAGTGGTTAGAATTCAATACTGATAGCCTTACTGGTAAGGTATTGGCTCTTCCAGAAAGAGAAGATATTGACTTAGACATCAAAGAACACATGATTGTAGAATTTTATTCAAGATAATAGGAGATAAAGATTATGATGGAAATCGAACAACCAAAAATACTTTTAGAAGAACAAGACAATGGTGCGCAAGCTATTATTACTGTAGAGCCACTTGAGAAAGGTTTTGGCATTACTATTGGTAATATGTTGAGAAGAACATTGCTATCTTCTCTTCCTGGTGCTGCTATTGTTGGTATCAAGATCAAGAATGTATTGCATGAGTTTTCTACCATTAAAGGTGTATCAGAAGACGTGCCAGATATCGTATTGAACTTGAAGGCTGTAGCTGTGAAAACTGAAAGTACAGAAGCTGATTTCAAAGGTGTAATGACTTTGAGCAAGAAAGGTCCTGCTGTATTATATGCTAGGGACATTGAGTGTGGAGATGGCATTTCTATTGCTAATCCTGATCAATATATTTGTACATTAGATGATGATGCAGATGTAGACATGACTCTTTATGTTGGTCGTGGTAGAGGATTCGTTCCTGCTAGTCAAAATAAAGACTTCTCTGATGAAGTTGACTATATCGCTATCGATTCTTTATTTACTCCAGTTAAACGTGTAAATTTCGAAGTGCAATCTAGTCGTGTTGGTCGTAGCCTAGACTTCGACAAACTTGTATTAGATGTTCAAACTCGCGGTACAGTTAGTGCCAAAGAAGTAGTGGCTCTATCTGCTAAGCTATTGAATGATTATGCTACTATGTTCGTTAGCCTTGTAGAAGGTATGGACGGCATGAATATTCTAGTAGCTAGAAAAGAAGATGAGAGAACTAAATTATTCGAGAAACCTATCGAGGAGATGGAGTTAAGTGTTCGTAGTTATAACTGCTTGAAGAGAGCAGGTATTGATACTGTGGGCGACTTGGCTAAGAAGACTAAGGGTGAAATGATGAAAGTTCGTAACATGGGTGCTAAATCTATGGAAGAAGTTATCAATAAACTTGAGTCTTATGGAATTGTCCTTGAAGGCAACGAAAATTATTAATAAAATTCTAAAATCTATAAAGGAGAAATAACCGTGAAAGTTAAAATGTTAGGACGCCCTACAGAAGAAAGATTAGCAATCATGAGAAATCAGGCTACTGATCTTCTTTGGAAAGGTAAGATCGAAACTACAGTAGCTAGAGCTAAGTCTTTGAAGAGTTATGTTGAGAAACTTTTGACTCTTGCTATCAATTCTTATGAAGATGTAGTGAATGTTACTAAGACTACTGTTAACGCTAAGGGCGAGAAAGTTAATCGTGAAGTATTGAACGATGGACCTAAGAAACTTGCTGCTCGTAGAAAGATTATGGCTAAGACTTATTCTGTCAAGGAAGAGCGTAAGCCAGGCGAGAAGAAGGCAGACTTCATTGCTCGTATCGACAATATCAAGAATCCACTTCTTGAGAAAATCTTCAACGTACTAGCTCCAAAATATGCTGCTCGTGCTAAAGAAGTAGGTCAAGGTGGCGGATATACTCGTATCTTAAAGATCGGTAAGCGTAAAGGTGATAATGCTGAGATGGCTATTATAGAATTAATATAATAATTCTAGAATAGACAACGAAGGCAATATATGTATTATGTCATATAATGCTGAGATGTGCATCATTGAACTTATTTAGTTCGAATTAAAATTTAAGCATTGTTAGTATGTAAAAGACAAATAGAGATATTTAAGCATTACATATTAGCAAAAGACAAATTTGATAAAAAATAAAAAATGACCAACAAAGGTCATTTTTTTTATTTGAGTGCCACACTACGCTCGCGATGACTAGATAGATTACTTCTATGGGAACCCTAAAAATAAACTTGAATTTAGTAAATATTCGTTATATCTCATTCTCATGAACTCGAACAGATAAAACTTCATTAATTATCTCAAAAAAAAATGCAATAATTGTATTGACAGCGTCGAGACTCGCCTTATAGTCAGATCGCTAGTCGCGATCGTAGACATATTAGCGGTCTCTCCTTTCTCCCACTGCGAACAAAAGTTCTTGTGGGAACCCTAAAAAATCAAATATAAATTATTAAAAAGTATTGACAATCATACTTGAATTTAGTATAATAAATCCGTTAAAAGACAAATGCTGCTTTGTCTAAACTTGGCATAGTTTTGCCAAAAGTGGTTGCTAAAATTCAACAAGGAGGAATATAATGCCTACAGTTAATCAATTAGTTAGAAAAGGTAGAGTAAAACAAACTGAGAAGTCTCAGTCTATTCTTTTAGACGAATGTCCACAGAAGCGTGGTGTATGTCTAACTGTTACAACTACTACACCTAAGAAACCTAACTCAGCTTTGCGTAAGATTTGTAGAGTACGTTTATCTAACGGCAAGGAAACTACTTGTTACATCCCAGGAGAGGGTCACAATCTTCAAGAACACAACGTAGTACTAGTACGTGGTGGTCGTGTGCCAGATCTTCCAGGTGTAAGATACCATGTAGTTCGTGGTGCTCTAGATACTGCTGCTGTACAAAAGCGTAAACAAGGTAGAAGTAAGTATGGTGCAAAAAGACCTAAATAGAAACTAAACCATTATTGGTGAAATAAAAATATTATAAAGGAGAAATATATGTCAAGAAGAAATGCGGCTATAAAGCGTGATGTGATTCCTGATCCATTATATAGTTCAGTACTTGTAACTAAGATTGTTAACCAAGTAATGCTTGATGGTAAGAAGGGTATCGCTCAATCTATCGTGTATACTGCTATGAAGACTGCAGCTGAGAAATTGAACGATGAAGCACTAAACGTTTTAACAACAGCTATCGAAAATATAAAACCAAAGCTAGAAACTAAAGCTAGACGTGTTGGTGGCGCTAACTACCAAGTACCAATGGAAGTAAGTGCTGACAGACAACAAACTTTAGCTATTCGTTGGTTAGTAATGTGCGCTAGAAAGCGTAATGAAAGAGGAATGGCTGCTAAGCTTGCTGCTGAAGTAGTTGATGCATTCAACCAAGCAGGTGGCGCAGTAAGAAAACGTGACGATATGCATAGACAAGCTGAAGCTAATAAGGCTTTCGCTCATTATCGTTGGTAATTTAAGGGGGAATAAATGGCAAGACAAGTTCCATTAGAGAAAATTAGAAATGTCGGTATCATGGCTCACATCGATACTGGTAAGACTACTACTACTGAAAGAATCTTGTTCTATACTGGTATTAATCACAAGCTAGGAGAAGTTCATGATGGTGCTGCTACCATGGACTGGATGGCTCAAGAGCAAGAAAGAGGTATTACTATTACTTCTGCTTGTACTACTTGTAAATGGCAAGATTGTTCTATCAACATCATCGATACTCCAGGACACGTAGACTTCACAGTAGAAGTTGAGCGTTCATTGAAAGTATTAGATGGTGCGGTAGCATTATTCAGTGCTCGTGCTGGTGTTCAAACTCAATCAGAAAAAGTTTGGAAACAAGCTACAAAATTCAATGTTCCAAGAATTTGTTTCGTTAACAAAATGGACATTAACGATGCTAACTTCCTAAAGGTTGTTGGTAATATGAAAGAAAGATTAGGAGCAAATGTTGTTCCTGTTCAACTTCCTATTGGTCAAGCTGAAACATTTAAAGGTTTCGTAGACCTAATCAAGATGAAGGCATATGTATTCTACGATGATCTAGGAAAAGATGTTAGAGAAGAAGAAATTCCTGCTGACATGCTAGCTCAATGTGAAGAATACAGACAAAAAATGATCGAATCAGTAGCTGAAACTGATGATACATTGTTAGATAAATTCTTCTCTGGTGAAGAATTGACTATCGATGAGATCAAGACAGGTATCAGAAAGGCTACTTGTTCATTAAAGATGTTCCCAGTTCTATGTGGTACAGCTGCTAGAAACAAGGGTATCCAAGAATTATTAAATGCTATTGTTGACTATATGCCAAGTCCTATCGATGTACCAGCTATCACAGGTACACTAGAAGACGGAACAGAAGTAGAGAGAAACAATAGTGACGAAGAACCATTCGCTGCATTAGCGTTCAAGATTGCTACTGACCCATTCGTAGGTCGTATCACATTTATCCGTGTATACAGCGGTAAGTTAGAAGCTGGTAGCTATGTATTGAATAGTGCGAAGGGCAAGAAAGAGCGTATTGGTCGTCTACTACACATGCACTCAAACAACAGAACTGATATTGACGAAGTATTAGCTGGTGATATCTGTGCGGTAGTAGGTCTAAAGAATACTGGTACTGGTGATACTCTATGTGATGAGAAGTTCCCAATCAAGTTGGAAGAAATGGAATTCATGAAGCCAGTTATCGAGCAAGCTATTGAACCAAAAGATAAGCAAGCTCAAGAAAAACTTGGTATCGCTTTATCAAAACTTATGGAAGAAGATCCTACATTCAAGGCTTACACTGATGATCAAACAGGTCAAACTATTATCGCAGGTATGGGTGAACTTCACCTTGAAATCCTAGTAGATCGTATGAAGAGAGAGTTTGGTGTAGAAGTAAATGTTGGTCGTCCACAAGTTGCTTACAAAGAAACTATCCGTCGTGCTGTAGAAGCTGAAGGAAAGTATATCAAACAATCTGGTGGTCGTGGTCAATACGGACACTGTAAGATTAAGATGGAACCACTCGAGAGAGATAAGGGTTACATCTTCGAAAATACTGTCGTTGGTGGTGCTATTCCTAAGGAATTCATCGCTCCAATCGATGCTGGTATCCAAGAAGCTAAGAGAAGCGGTGTGGTAGCCGGTTATGAAACTATTGACTTTAAAGTTAATGTTTATGATGGTTCTTACCACGATGTCGACTCTTCTGAAATGGCCTTCAAGATCGCTGGTTCTATGGCGTTCAAGGAAGCTATGAAGAAAGCAGATCCTGTTCTACTAGAGCCTATTATGAAGGTTGACGTAGAAGTTCCAGATGAGTACTTGGGTGCAGTAATGGGAGGATTGACTTCTCGTAGAGGATTGCTAACTGGTACTGAATCTAAGTCTGGTGGAGATCAATTAATTCATGCCGAAGTTCCATTGTCTGAAATGTTCGGTTACATGACTGATCTTCGTGGTAGCACTAAGGGTCTTGGTTCATTCGATATGGTATTCAGCCACTATGCTGAGTGTCCTAAGAATGTATCTGACAAGATCGTAGGCGAGAGAAAGAAAAACGAGCAATAATTTTCAATAATTATATAAATTTTGCTTGACTTATTATAGAAAATTAAAGTAAAATATAAGTGTTTAACATTATAAAGGAGAAATATAAAAATGGCAAAAGCTACATTTAACAGAAGTAAACCACATGTTAATATTGGTACTATTGGTCACGTAGACCACGGTAAGACTACTCTTACTGCTGCTATCAACGTTACTCTTTCTAAGTTAGGTTTCAATGCTGACGCTAAGGATTACGCAGCTATTGATAATACTCCAGAAGAGAGAGCTCGTGGTATTACAATTAATACTTCACACATTGAATATGAAACAGAGAAGCGTCACTACGCTCACGTTGACTGTCCAGGACACGCAGACTACGTAAAGAACATGATTACTGGTGCTGCTCAGATGGACGGTGCTATCCTTGTTGTTGCTGCAACTGATGGTTGTATGCCTCAAACTAAGGAACACATCTTGCTTGCTCGTCAAGTAGGCGTACCTTATATCGTGGTATTCATGAATAAGTCTGACCTAGTAGACGATCCTGAGATCTTAGACTTGGTTGAAATGGAAATCCGTGACTTATTATCTAGCTACGGCTTCCCAGGAGATGACACTCCAGTTATCAGAGGTTCTGCTCTTAAGGCTCTTGAGGCTGCAGCTGCTGGTAACGCTAACGATCCTGCTTGTGATTGTATCAAAGAACTTATGAACGCTGTTGATAGTTATATCCCAGATCCAGTTCGTGATACTGATAAGCCTTTCTTAATGCCAGTAGAAGATGTATTCTCTATTACTGGTCGTGGTACTGTTGCTACAGGTAGAGTAGAGCGTGGTGTTGTTAAGATCAACGAAGAAGTTGAATTAGTAGGTATTAAGGAAACTCGTAAGGTAGTTATTACTGGTATCGAGATGTTCCGTAAGTCTCTAGACGAAGCTCGTTCTGGTGATAACGCTGGTCTATTACTTCGTGGTATCCAAAGAACTGAAATCGAGCGTGGTCAAGTATTGGCTAAGGCTGGTTCAATCACTCCTCACACTCAATTCAAGGCTGAAGTTTACGTATTGAAGAAAGAAGAGGGTGGTCGTCATACTCCATTCTTCAATGGTTACAGACCTCAATTCTACGTTCGTACTACTGATATTACTGGTTCAATCAAGCTTCCAGAAGGCGTTGAAATGGTTATGCCAGGTGATAATATCACTATGGAAATCGAACTTATCAACCCAATCGCTATTGAGAAGGGTATGAGATTCGCTATCCGTGAAGGTGGTAGAACAGTTGGTTCAGGTGTTGTTACTGAAATCATTAAGTAATTTATATAAAAATCTCGCTTAGGCGAGATTTTTTTGTGTTTTGTTTTGACATTTATTTTAGTAGTGATATAATATAATCACACGAGGGATTATGGGATATACATATGATATCAATACTAGTAAAAAAGATAAATGCTCAACTATATGTTTGAGTAGTTGTCATTTGTTGTTTAGTATAATTAATTTATTTTTATCTACATTCTTAATTGCACATATTTATACACTAACAAGTGATATTTATTCATATATTTTTAATGTTGGTTTGTTTCAATTAACTAAATATGCATTTATGTTAGTTTCATATTTTTTATTTAGTTTTTGGGTAGATAAATCTAATAGAATTTGGGTTTATAGAGTAGCTAATATAATTGAAGTTTGTTTTGTGATACTAACAATATTTCGTGGCGAAGATATTGCTAAGTTGGTGGTACTAGCAGGGACTCTTAATGGTATTTCGCATGGTGCGTATTATGCGAGTTACAATGTATTAAGACAAGAAATGGTTAGCCGAAATTCAACGGATAAAGTTTCAGTAGTGTTGGCCATATTGGGTAAAATCATAAATGTAATATGCCCAATTTTATTAGGTGCATTAATAGAGATATCTACATTCTCTAGTGTTGCAGTATATGTATTGGTGATCTCTTTAGTTCAGATAACTTTATCGTTTTTCATCAGGTCAAAAAAACCTGAAAATAGTGAATTTAATATCAAGAAGTATTTTAAGAGACTCAAAGAAAAACCAAAGATATTTAATAAGATTAAGCAAATATATATTATATGTGTATTTTATGGATGCCTATCTACAGTTTCAATACTACTCAATATAAACATTATGATGCAGTTTGGATCGAGCTTTAGTCTAGGAGCAGTAACAAGTATATTTTCGTTAGTATCTATTATCGTGTTAATTTTGACTAGGAAATTTACTAAAGAGGGTAAACGAACTTGGTTGTATATTACTACTGGAATATTATTGTTAGCATCGGCTATGGTATTCATAATAATTCCGAATGTGGCAACACTCATTATTTATCATCTATGTTTGTCTGTGTGTGATGTTATCGTTGCTGTCAATTTTGATATTGTGAGAAATAAACATTTGAAAGAAGCAGGGTTATATCAAGATATTGCAGAGCATCAATGTGTAGTTGAAAGTATATTTCAGGTTTTGAGAATAATCACATTCGGTTTGCTTGTCATGGTTGGACTGATCAAAAATTATATCTTATTGCAAGTAATGTTCATATTATTCGTATCTGCATATCCAGTATTGTGTATATTATTATCTATATATGAGAAGAAAAATAAATAGTCATTGACAAGACAATAATCATATGTTAAGATAATGACAATTGGAGAAGATATGAAGAAAGAAATCTGGCATAAGCATTTTATTGAAGTCGTAGATAGAAAAGGTAATATTATTTGCTTTGAAGCACATGCTGGCGAAGACATTAGTACATTCGTAAAGAGTGTTATCAATTATTTGAAATTCAAAAACATCAATGGAGAATATATCATAAAATTTAACTATAAGAAAATAAAAGTAAGTAAAAGTTCTATACCAGCAATGATAGTTAATCAATATTTAGGTAAATTTGATGACATTAATATCAATAATAATAGAGATGAAATTAATAATAATTTGTAATATTTATTGACAAACAAAAAATAGTAGGATATACTTATATATAATAAAGGAGAAAAAATATGTTTAAATTCTTTGGTTGGCGTGCATAATTGGTACTTACACTTAGGTGTGAGTGGTCTTTTATATCGCCACGAAGCATTTTGACAATTTTGGAACTCAGTATGTTTTGTGGCATACTGAGTTTTTTATTAATATTAAAAGTGAGATTGCTTTATTCAAGCAGATAATCAAATAAAAGGAGATAATTATGGAAAATAAAAAAATATTATATAGTGCAACAAAACCGACCGGAGAATTAACAATTGGAAATTATTTAGGAGCTATAAAGAATTGGATAAAAATGCAAGATGAATATGATTGTTATTTTTGCATTGCAAATCTTCATGCCCATACAATTGATCTATCTGCGGAATTTGTTAGAGAAAAAACAATGAAACAATTCGCAATGTTTTTGGCCTGCGGACTCGATCCTGATAAATCTATTATGTATGTTCAATCAATGGTGAAAGAACATAGCGAATTATGTTGGTTATTGAATTGTACGACAATGATGGGTGAAGCAAGTAGAATGACTCAATACAAGGATCATGTAGCAAAAGGTGAAAAGGGAATTTCAACCGCTTTATTCACATATCCTATTTTAATGGCTGCAGATATTGTTTTGTTTAATACAAATATTGTTCCAGTAGGCGAAGATCAAGTGCAACATGTGGAATTGGCAAGAGATATAGTTAATAGATTTAATAATCGTTTTGGTGCAACATTTGTAGTTCCTAAAGCAGTTGTTCCAAAAGTCGGAGCAAGGATTAAGGGACTTTTAAATCCATTAGGTAAAATGGGTAAATCTGGAGATGATATGAACAATATTATTCTTTTAGAAGATAGTGACGATGAAATCAGAAGAAAGTTAAAACGTGCGGTAACTGATAGTTTAAATGAAATTAAATTTGATGAAGAAAATCAACCAGGAGTAAGTAATTTATTGACAATAATTTCAGCATGTGAAGGTAAAACAATTGAACAAATTGTTGATGAACTGAAAGGTCAAGGATATGGTGTATTAAAGAATAGGACTGCTGAGGCTATTATTAAAACAGTAGCTCCAATTAGAGATAAATATAATTATTATTTAACTCATAGAGATGAGTTGCTCGAGATAATGAAAAAAGGTGCAAATAAAGCTGAAGATATCGCAAAAGAAACATTAAATAGAGCAAAAAATAATATGGGATTATTATAAAAAGACCGCAAAGGTCTTTTTTTAAAAGAAACTTCTTTGTTGACCGCAGGTATAACAACTATTGCAACTATTATTGCTATTGTTATTTCCATTATTGTATGCTCCTAATGCTAATAATAACAGCAATAAGAAAGTAGTGTTGCTGACTAGATTGGTATCAGTAGCCTGAGCGATAATTGAGATAATAATAGCGATAATTATAAATAGAGCATTATAATTCATAAATTCTCCTTTTTTAAATTTATTTCTATTATTTATTCTTCAAAATTTAGGCATGTGAATAATAAAATCAAAAATTCAATACTATAATAATTAATAATATATAGCAAATAATAATAATTTTCATAGAATGTGATATGAATATTATTTGCGTAGCAGGAGGGAGCTTTTATTCGTTTTATATTAATTATTTTTTAAAGATTAAACATTGTGATATATTAGTATTTAATTTCGAGATCTTCGATACTCTTGATCTAAAAGAAGAAATGAGTGGTTCTGGTATTATTGAAGATATTGAGCAATTATCACAGCGACTTAATTGTCCTGTGGTGGTTGGCGTTATGGTAAAATCAAATGGTCGATTATATCCTGCAATACTGTCGTATTATAAAGAAATGATGGGGATTAGTGGTGTTAGACGTGGGTTGGAGCTGAAGATAAAGAATAAGACTTTCATCATAGGTGTGAAGAATACTAATTTTAGAAATTGTAATAAAATAATTTTATCAAAGGATCGAATGTATCCAAAGCTTGATAATTTTAGCAAAAAAATAAATATTTTTTGCGATAGATTAGGAGTATATATTGCATATAAGAAAAAATTAACAAGAAAATTTAATAAATGTTCGAAAATTATTTTGAAATAATTTGATCCTATGTTATAATCGTAGAAATAATACTAGGTGGATTCTATCTATTTGGAGAAAATAAATGAAGAAAACAATTAGAGATATTAATGTGGCTCACAAGCGTGTATTGGTTAGAGTGGATTATAATGTGCCAATTAACGCTGAGCTAAAGATTGTAGATGATACTCGTATCACTGCTACATTACCTACTATCAATTATCTAATCGAGCATGGGGCCAAGGTTATTTTATGCTCTCATCTCGGTAGACCTGATGGATCAGTTGATCCTAAGTTGTCCCTTCGTCCTGTATTGGCTAGGCTTAGCAAGTTATTAAATAAGCCTGTGTCTTTCGCCGAAGATATTCTTAATAAATCTACAAAAGAATTAGTGGAGAAGATGGAAGATGGCGATGTATTAATGCTCGAGAATGTTCGCTTCTATAAACAAGAAGAGAAGAATGATGATGCATTTGCTAAGAAATTGGCAAGTCTTGCTGATATATTTGTATTAGAGGCATTTGGTACTGCTCATAGAAAACATGCTTCAACCTATGGCGTAGCGAAGCATATTCCTGCAGTAGGAGGATTCTTAGTTGAGAAAGAACTTACTATGTTTGATAAAGTATTAAATAAGCCAGAGCATCCATTTGTGGCAATCTTGGGCGGAGCTAAGATTTCTGACAAACTACCAGTAGTGGAGAATTTATTGGACAAAGTCGATACTATCCTTATCGGTGGCGGTATGGCATATACATTCATCAAGGCTATCGGCGGTAGCGTAGGTACTTCTATTGTAGATGAATCCAAAATCGATCTAGCGAAAGAGTTATGGGACAAGGCGCAAGAGAAAGGAGTGAAGATCATTCTTCCTATCGATAATGTAGGAGCATCTGAGTTCAGTGCCGAAGCAGAAACAAAAGTATTTAATAGTGGATTCTTCGATGATAGTTATCAGGGCATGGATATTGGTCCTAAGACAATCAAGATGTTCAAGAAATATATCAAGAAGGCTAAGACTATCGTATGGAATGGACCTGTAGGTGTATATGAGTACGAAAAGTTTAAGCGTGGTACTAATAAAATCGCCAAATATATCGCTAAGAGCAAGGCGGTGTCTATAATAGGTGGAGGCGATAGTATCGCTGCTGTACAATCATTAGGTGCGGTAAAGAGAGTAACTCACCTATCAACCGGCGGTGGTGCATCACTAATGTTATTGCAAGGTAAAGAATTGCCTTGTATCGAGGTAATCGAAGAAGTATAGGGGAATTATGCACAAATTAATTGTGGCTAATTATAAGATGAACGGAGATAAATCTACATATTTATCTATCGTTAGAAAACTAAATAAAGTGAAAGTGTCGGACGCAAAAATTATATTGTGTCCACCTTTTGTTTATCTACCATTTTTTAAAATAAAGAAACATCTAAATTTAGGTGTACAAGATATATCTAATTCGGTAAATAATAAATCTACTAGTCAGATTAGTCCAAAGATGCTAAGTGAATTTGGTGTAAAATATGTAATAATAGGTCATAGTGAACGAAGAGCGATCTATGATACAGATATCATAGTAATGGAGAAAGTAAAAGTAGCGACAGATCACGATATTATTCCTATTGTTTGTGTTGGAGAAGAGAAGAAATCGCATAAGATTGATATTTTAGTAGATCAGGTAACTAGTGCTCTAAGTCAAATCAAAGGCAAATCAATCATTTTTGCATATGAACCTATCTGGGCTATAGGATCTGGTGAAGTACCTACTGTTTCACGAATAAATAAGGCGATTAAAGTAATAAAAGATTCAGCTAATTCACTAGGATTTGATGTAAAAGTATTGTATGGTGGCAGTGTTAATGGAGATAATTATAAAGAATTATTGACTTCTAATGCTGATGGGTTCTTATGCGGAGGAGTGTCGCTAAAGATTGACGAATTTGTGGAGATGATAAAAGGAATAGACAATGAATAAAGGCATATTGGTAATATTAGATGGTTATGGAGAAGGCAAAGCAGGCGAGTATAATGCAGTAATTAATGCTAACACACCTACGCTAGATAGATTAAAGACTCAGAGTTATTCATTGTTAGAAGCATCTGGCGAGGCTGTAGGATTATTCACAGGCGATCTGGGCGGTAGCGAAGTAGGTCATACCACAATAGGAGCCGGTAGAGTCATACCTTCTACTGCTAAGAAAATTAATGATGACGTTAGATCTGGAGAATTCTCTAATAACAAAGCTCTAAATCAAATTTTAGATCGTCTCAATAGTACAAATGGAGATCTTCATTTGGTGGGGTTAATGAGTGATAAGAATATTCATAGTAATATTAATCACGCATTGGCAATTATTGATATAGCAAAAGATCGTGTGTGTAATATTTATCTACATTTGATTACCGATGGTAGAGATAGCGCACCTTATGAAAGTTTAAGATATTACGATATGGTTCGTAAACATATAGAAGGTATCCATAATTGTCATATTCTAAGCATATCTGGTCGTGCGTGGGCTATGGACAGAGAGTGTCATATGGATAGAACGATCAAGGCAACAGGCGCCATGTTTGGATCGACACTAGGCATCAAAGAATCAGAAATTAAATCGTATTTAGATAATGCTCATCAAACAAATAATGATCAATTCGTGGAACCGATTCATATCGATATTGAATCATATGAAGGAATTAAGAATGATGATTGTATATTATTCTTTAACTTTAGAGAAGATAGACTACGTCAGATATGTGGTGTGTGTAGTGAGTTTGGTTGTAAGATCGCTACAATGTCAGATGTGGGAGGCTTAGATTCGGTTGTGCTATATCCACAAAGAAATGTAGAGCATACATTAAGTGAATATTTGTCAGAATCTGGTCTAAGGCAGATAAAGATAGGAGAATCTACTAAATATGCGCATGTTACTTACTTCTTTAATGGAGGCGTGGAGAAGGCGTTCGCAGGAGAAGATAGAGTACATGAGCCATCTCATAATGTGGAAGACTTTAGTACAACACCAGAGATGAAGGCGAGTGAGATCGCAGAAGAAACAATTAAAGCAATTCATAATGACTATGATGCTATTATTGTAAATTTCTCTAATGCTGATATGGTCGGACATACTGGTAACTATGAGGCTACTAAGAAGTCGATTGAGGCATTAGATAAGGCTGTCCATAGAGTACTAGAAAGTGCAAAGGAGAATGGATATTTCGTAATGGTTACCGCAGATCATGGCAATGGCGAAGAAATGAGATTGGATAATGGCGAAGCGCACATGGCGCATACTCTTAATCCTGTATTTTGCGTGGTGGCGGATAGTGGATATGATATGAGAGAGCATGGCGGACTAAGAGATGTCGCACCTACATTTATTGAATTGTTAGGATTGCCTAAATATCCATATTTCGAGGGAGAGAGTTTGATTCGCTAGTATTGACAAATATTATATTGTTTGATATACTGAATGTATAAAAGAGGAAAAATATGAAATCTTTATATTATCAATTTGTGAATTTCATACAAGAAATGGACGGACTTTGGTTCGGGACTATTTGGTTATTGACCTTGGCTCTAACCTTAGTGCTAATTATGAAGTTTTATAAAGCGCACAATGGCACACAAAAAAGTTTTGAAAAAATAAGCCTACTCATCTTGGCAATAATATTGTTTGCAGTACTGATTTATTTGACTTACTTGAGAAAATAATTAAAAAGACTTGTCAATGTATAACTTTTGTGCTATAATCTAGTTAATTTTGGAGGAAATATGAGTTTTATTTTAGGTACAGGAACATATCCTATTTGGATGGATAGTGTATTCCCAGTGTTCGAGAGAATATGTCTAGTACTTCTAGCTATATTTGCTGTAGTGTTAGTAGTGTTGGTATTCATGCAGATTACTGGCGGTAGTGAGACTAGCAATGCCATCACAGGTAATAAAGATAGTTATTATTCACAGAATAAGTCAGGCTCTAGAGAAGGTCGTATCACTCGTTTGGTTTACATCTGTTTAGGACTTATAGCATTCTTTAGCGTATTGTACTTCATATTCATGAAGATACCTACATTATTCTAATAATTAGACCAATATTATTGGTCTTTTTTTATTGCGCTAATAACAAACTAATTTTCGAGCGATAGCGAAGAAAATTAGTTTATTTTAAATTACATTAATAAGTAAAAATTTATTAATATAAAATGTAGTAATTAATAATAAAATAAATAATACATAAACTAAAGAAAATACTATAATATAGTATTTTTAATTAATTTTTGAAAATATTAAAAATTTGTATACAAATTTCATAAAAAATGATAAAATAACAATATGGATATTATTAAAATAATTAGAGAAAATAAATTAATGTATCTTACAGGAGAAGAGATATCAAAACGAATAACAAAACTCACTAATGAAAAAAAAGAGATGATTCTAGATGAATTAATAAGTTTGG
>JBKSNA010000007.1:0-12133 GCA_046882085.1 Clostridia bacterium | reverse complement strand
AAATTATAACAATAATAACCCTTGATTTTATTATCAAATGCAAACTGCATCAATCTAAAATATCTACCAAACTCTGTACGACTTAGGTTAATATTCTTTAGCTGAGGTATATTGCCATCTATCATATGTGGTAAATATATTGTTGATTTGGTTACTTTTTGCAATGTTGATATATAACCCATATTAAGTACAGGATCCAAGAAAATAATTCTGCTAAAAGTGTTAAAAGAATCAAAATTTGTTGGCGCCAATATAATAGTATTCAATCCAGTGTCATCATTAATGCTCATTACCCTATTCTTGAATATATTATTGCTATCAAATATCGCCTTAAAATTAATATAGGTATTATAATCATTAGCAACAATCAGCGTACCATAAACACGTTTATCCATGTCTACTAACATTCTTATGAGTTGATCTCTATTGTAATTATTAAATGTATAAACTGAGTCCATAGGATATATAATTTGCTTTATATACTCTGCCTGAATGATTTCATCATCACTAGGACGATATATATCTTCATAATCAATAGACTTCACAATACCTGATATTTTTTTATTATTCCTGAATGTATCAATGCTGAGGTCTACCAAAAGACTACATGACGTATTACCAGATAATACAAAGTACATATCGCTAGAATTGAATGCTAACAAACTAAAATTAGGATATGTCAACACTAAGTGTTGAGGATGTTTTGGAAGACTACTAATAATAGCATTAGTTAATTGTAATTTAAATATAGGACGAGCATTCATATGTCCGCAAGGTTCTAATCTATCAATATCTTCTACCAATTTGATAGTGATTTCATCAGCTTCCATACTAAAATCATAAGACTTAGTTGGCAAGAAATCTACTTTGTTCAAATTTGATGCTACATATTCATTAGTGAGTCGAATAAATTCGTCATAATGTTCTACATCAAAGGTCAAACCTGCAGCCATTGGATGTCCGCCAAATTTAGTCAATAGGTGATTCATGCTACTTAGAAGTGTGTGCACATTGACACCATTTACGCTACGACAACTACCAACTAATTCATTGTTTACTTGACTGAATAAGAATGTAGGACGATGGTATTCTTCGGCTATTCTCGCCGATACTATACCTAATATTCCACTATCCCACTCTGGACTAGACATGACAATAGCATTTATCTTGAATATGTCTATATGTTTTAGTTCAGACTTTACATCATTATAGACTCTATCACATAGTTGCTGTCTTTGTGTATTGTAGTCTAATATTTGAGAACATATTTTCTTTATCTCTAACGCGTCTTCTGCCAAATACAAATCCAGACTAGTATTAGCCGATCCCATTCTACCGCTAGCATTAATCTTAGGTGCTAATTTGAATGCAATATCACTCGCCTTGCAGTTCAAAGATAAGCCACATTCCTGCATTAATTTCTGAATTCCTACAGGTAGGTTCTTCAAGTCCTTGAGTCCCAGAGCCACTATCGCCCTATTCTCGTCCTCTAAGTCTACTATGTCAGCAATAGTTGCTATAGCACATATAGGTAAATATTTACTCGCCACATTCAATCCCGCTAGTGCTTGTACTAATTTTAACGCTACACCTGCTCCACACAAGCAATGAAATGGATATACTTCGCTACACTTTGGATTGATTATTAAACAATCAGGCAATACCTCGCCACACTCATGATGGTCAGTTACAATTATATCTACTCCTTGACTTTTGATATACTCTACTTCGTCTACCGCAGTAATACCACAGTCAACGGTAATGATAAGATCTGGTTTGTTACTAGCGAATATTTTATTGATAGTGTCTATAGTTAATCCATAGCCGTCTTCATATCGATTAGGCATATAATTGGTTACCTTAGCACCTACTGATTGAAAATATTTAATCAATATAGCGCTAGCACTGATGCCATCTACGTCATAGTCGCCAAATATTAATATATTACTATTCTTACCAATATGTTTCTCTATAAGGTCAACTGTATCTTGCATATCCTCAAACATGAATGGATCATATAAATCCATAATGCTTGGATTTAGATATTTCTTTAGTTTATCCTGAGTATCTATACCTCTAGAATATAAAAGACGTACAAGATGACTATCTAGATTGAATAAATTCGCCATCTCTACTACAAATTCATTATTAATATTTTTATCTAATGTACATACATATTTCATAATCTTTCCATAACTTTAAGAGAAAAAGCCTTTCTTACGAAAGGCTCTCGACTAATCTTTATTTTCTTGAGTTGTTTCTGTAGATTTAACCTTATACGCCTTCTTGCAATGAGGAATCAAAATGTTCCAAACGAATGGAATAATATACCATACTACAGCTAGCAATACTACAGCTAGGAACATAATATTTAGTGAGATATACTTAAGTGCTGTAGGTGCTACCATTACGAATAATACGCCCATCAATAATATAGCAGTACTCACTACACACATTCTAAATCTAGAATGTTTCATAGCATCTTTCATACAGTTAGTATAATCTCCTGTACCAAGCCAACTAGTAGATCTCATTCTTTCAAATATATCAATAGCAAAATACATAATCATAACATTAAGCAATACCAACATAGCAAAATAACTCATACCTATTGTTAATCTCAATATTGTACTTAATGCTAAATACCCACATGTACCAATAACTGAAGCTATAATAATACTAATAGCACTAGCGCCATTGTATCTAAAATAAGCAAATATGCTAACTATTACCAGCAATAATAATATTGCAGTCGCAGTATATATATAATCACTAGCCTTCACTTGTGGAGACACTTCTACATGATCAGATATTAGATCTATAGATATATTTAATTCTTGCGCAATAGAATTATTCATTAGACTAACATCTTCGTCTGACACGTCTGACATATATCTAACTATTATCTTACTATTATCTCCTTCGCCAAATAGTGAAATAGTATCACAATCTCCATCATATTTATTCACTTGAGAATAGATTCTATCAGATAAAGAATTGAAATCTTTCCTATCTTCTGCTGTGATAGAAACACTAAATTCATTATATCCTGATATTTCATAATTAGTATTCATGCCGAATATCAAGCCTACAATCAATCCCACTGCCAAAATACTAGCTAATACTATTAACCAAATCTTATTTTGATTGATGTATGATTTAACCGGTTTATTAAAATCTCTATTAAGCATTCTTGCCTCCTTTGTGGAAGTTCAATTTCTTACCGTCTGTATTATTCAATGCTAAATACATTTTAATAAACAATCTCATTAAAGCCATTGATACAAATGTAGAAACTATTGATGATATAAATATAATCCAACCAAATGATTGTACTGCCATAGTAGGCATGAATAAGCACACTAATCCAGCCACCAACAAGAATGCATTAATAAACATTGTGCGAGCTAGTGATTCTTTCATAGCCATCTTAAATGCCACGTATAGCGGTGTACCATTCTGATAATGATTCTTAGCGATATCTAAGATACGCATAATACTTTCAACTGCTAACAATAGCGCTACCATCATACCAATAATACCACCAAAATTCACATGTACGAAAGGTATCGATTGAATCAAGAACAAACTAATTACCACAAAGAATAACATCGCAAAACTAGATACTAATCCCATGTGTCTAAATTTTACAATCAGCAAGACAAATAATGCAATCATAAATGCAACCATAGCTACGCCTAAGAAAATATTAGCGAAACTACCTTGTCCTGCAGATATCATATTGCATTCGATCTGTGTAAGCTCTAGTCCCAACATGCCGACCTTGATCTGATTTACGCAAGTATTAGTAGTCTGCATACTCACAAAACTATCACTAGTAAATGATATAATACCTTCTTCTGTGATATTGCCTTTAGTGATAGAGCCGAATTGTTGATCACCAATATAAATATATATATCACCTTCTTCAGATTTCTCTACCATTGTAGACTTGTATTCATCAGCGAACTCTACTACTACGCAATAAGTCAATAATCCTGTCTCAGGATCGTTATACGATGTAGCATACACTTTAGATATAGATTCACTCTTAACAAATGGATCACTACCATCGCTATTCTTAGAGAATCCTATAGATTGAGGATTGCCTACCAAGTCAATTAATGTATCTTTTTCTTGTGCGGTAAGAATATTACCAATATTTAATAAAATGCCATCTTCTCCATACTTCACACTAGATACATCATAATATCCTTCTTTGTTGACAATATCAGATAAATCTTTGATCACATCATCTCTAAGTGCGTCATAATTAAGCTTAGATTGACCTTCTGCCACTTCTGCTCGATATACTATTCTAAGTGAACTATCTATATCGTTGCCCAATCTAATATTACTAATGAAGTTAGAATAAGAATAATAGTTACCATCTACGCTTAATGGATATGTGAAATTGACAAAACAAGCAACTAAACATATAACTAAAACGATAGCGAATATGATAAACAAGTTAATAGAACGTTTTTTAGTCATAAATTCTCCTAATTCAAGAATTATTATATCCAAACATGATAAAATTGTCAAACAATAATCT
The DNA here is from genome assembly GCA_046882085.1 of Clostridia bacterium. Taxonomy (GTDB): domain Bacteria; phylum Bacillota; class Clostridia; order Christensenellales; family UBA1242; genus Onthoplasma. Next base: position 7,578 of record JBKSNA010000007.1, on the reverse strand, counting down.
ACCAATTAGATAAATAAAATTAATATATTGCTTTAATTTTTGACTAAAAAATTCGCCAATATACATTTTGCGAATTTTTTCTATATCATTCATTTTGTTTATAGGGCTTTTTTTCTAACCAACTTGACAATCATAGCAGATATAAGAGCGACTATCACAGCATAGAATAGGTCAAATATAATAGTCATGTCCCACATGATCCCACCTCTCAAAATTGAAAATATTAAAAAACTAACTAGTGCATAAATTACTCCCGCTAATATAGAGCGTGTCAATAATTTAGATTGAGACATTTTATTCACACACATGATCATCAATAATATTGATATGCCAATAATTGCATTGTTAATATAATCTATCGTAACAGCAGATAAGTCCACCCATTTTAATACAATAGCAAATATTACTGTACCCAACAAAGTAAATACCACACCTAATAAACTACACTTAATCAATCCAAATAGATTAGAAAAATTAAATTTTACTTTTTGCATTCTATCCTCCTATTCTAATGTATTTAATCAATCTATAAAAAAGAAGTCTCATATAGTATAAAAATATCCAACTTTGCCGAATTATAAATCATATTTTTTCCTATGCTCATAAATATAGTTTGATATTATTCCAAATAAAAAATCACTAGCATATCTAGTGATCTTTATTATTTAATTTAATTATCGCTCTTAGGCTCTACCTTGACAGTAATCTTCTCACTATTATTATCTTTTATATCCTTACCGAATACATAATAAATAGCATTAGCATGTACAGAATAGTAGCCTACATTATCGCCCTTACCAGACTTAAGTACGAAATACTTATATCCTTCTTCTTCATAAGAATCTACCACTTCTCCAACAATACCTGAGTCAGTCATAACCTTGTCGCCATTCTTTAATTCTTCTCTTAATTGATTTAGATTAGTGTTAAATTTCTTTTTCTTCAAGTAACTAATAACGAATAATGCTACTACTAGTACTAATAGTACTATCATTAAAATCATTTCTGCCATATAATATTCTCCCCTTAATATAACTAAGTATATCAAATCTTAAAATTGATTGTCAATTTATTTTAATAAACTTTTCTATAAAAATTATTGATTATTATCAATTTATCTGTCTATTAGTCTGTTATTTTATATTTTTCATAAAATTCTTTTTTAAACTCTAGGAATCTATCTTCATTAATCGCTTTTCTAATATCGTCCATCATTTTTAGTGAGAATCTGATATTATGAAGACTAAGTAATCTCGCACCTAATATCTCATTACACATTACCAGATGATGAAGGTATGCCTTGGTATGATTCTTACAACAATAACAATCACACTCTGGATCTAATGTAGACCAATCTTCCTTGTATTTTGCATTTTTTAGGATTACCTTACCTTGACTAGTCATTGCTAGACCATTACGCGCTACACGCGTTTGCAATACGCAGTCAAACATATCTATACCACGTTCTACACCTTCAAATATATAGTCTGGACTACCAACTCCCATCAAATATCTAGGCATATCGGTAGGATAATGAGGAGCCAACACATCTAGCATCTCCACCATCTTGTCTTTTGGCTCTCCTACAGATAATCCGCCTATAGCGATACCGCATTTACAATATTTCTTGGTCTCTTCTAGACTCTTTAGTCTTAGATCTGCATAAAAATTGCCCTGCACGATCGGAAATAGCATTTGCTTAGGATTTTTCTGCGCGTTATAACATCTATCTAACCAATTAAGTGTTCGTGTCATAGCTAATTCTGCTTCTTTGTAAGTAGCACCATACTCGCTACATACATCAAATGCCATTATGATGTCTGCACCAAGGTTGTTTTGAATCTCTATTGCTTTCTCTGGTGAGAAGAACATCTTGGCTCCGCTCAAGTGATTCTTAAACTCTACACCATCGTCTGTAATCTTTCGCATATCAGCGAGTGAAAACACCTGAAATCCACCCGAATCAGTAAGCATTGGACGATTGAAATTCATAAATTTATGAACACCACCAGCACGCTTCACAATCTCATCACCTGGTCTAATGTGTAGATGATAAGTGTTCGCAAGAATTATCTGTGCTCCCACATCATATAAGTCGTCAGCGGTCAATGATTTTACCGTAGCGAGTGTACCAACAGGCATGAATATAGGTGTGTAAATATCGCCGTGCGGAGTATGTAGTATCCCCGTTCTCGCACCGCTATTCTTGTCTATATGTAAAACTTCATAACTAAATTCGCTCATAAACTTCCTTATTGTATAAACATCGCATCTCCGAATGAGAAGAATCGATAACTATTCTCCACAGCCGTCTCATATAAATCCATAGTATTATCATATCCAGCAAACGCACTAACAAGCATGATTAGCGTGCTCTTAGGTAAGTGAAAATTAGTAATCAATGCGTCCACGACTTTGAATTGATATGGTGGATATATAAATATATCAGTATCACCTTCATCAGCCATTAGTGGCATACCTTTTCTAGCCACTGACTCCAATGTTCTAACACTAGTAGTACCTACCGCAATTACTCTTCTATTCTCTATCTTTGCTTTGTTAATCTTATCCGCCACCTCTTGAGAGAGTCTATAATGTTCTGAGTGCATTACATGATTAGTAATGTCATCTTCTTTACATGGGCGGAATGTGCCTAATCCCACATCAAGAGTTACTTCTAAGATCTCTACTCCCATATCCTTAATCTCTTTCAAAAGTTCTGGAGTAAAATGTAACCCTGCTGTAGGAGCTGCTGCGCTACCTTGTATTTTGTTGTATACAGTCTGATATCTATCTTTATCCTTTAGCTTCTCATGTATATATGGTGGCAATGGCATACTACCGACTTTGTCTAATATGTCTTCAAACACTCCATCGAATATAAATCTAACTACTCTATTGCCATCTGGTAGGATATCTACTAACTCACATTTCAATTCGTCACTAATGGTGAGTACCATACCAATCTTCACTCTTTTGGCAGGCTTCATCATTACTTCCCAATCTGTGAGAGTTAATCTTTTAAGTAATAATACTTCTACTACTGCACCTGTATCTTTCTTAGCCATAAGTCTTGCTGGCAATACTCTAGTATTATTTACTACTAGCACATCACCTTTTCGTAAGAAAGATTTAATATCTCTAAATTGCCTATGATAAGTATCCTTAGTCTTCCTATCGAATACTAATAGTCTACTCTCATCTCTTTTGTTTAATGGAGTCTGCGCTATTAGATTCTCTGGCAAATGATAATCATAATTGGATAATAACTTATAATTAATCATCGTCTTCTTCCTCTACATCTTCTGCGCCTAATTGTTCGACTCTTAGATTTCTAGGAATAGGTAGACCAAAATGCTCATATGCTTTCTTAGTAACCATTCTACCACGATTAGTTCTAACCATTAGACCAAGTTGTAATACATATGGCTCTACTACATCTTCTATAGTAGACACCTCTTCATTAGTAGTAGCAGACAAGGTCTCTAATCCTACAGGTCCGCCACCGAATTTATCTATCATAGCCATTAATACACGCTTGTCTGTATAGTCTAGACCTAATTCATCTATATCCATAAGAGTCAATGCCTTCTTAGCATCTTCTACTTCTATATAATCTTTATCTTCCACCTGTACATAATCTCTAACTCTACGAAGTAGTCTATTGGCAATTCTTGGAGTACTACGACTACGTCTAGCTATCTCATATGTAGCATCGTTATCTATCTTCACACCTAATATTCTGGCCGAACGTGTGATAATCTGTGCAATCTCTTCTATAGAATACAACTCTAATCTACATACTACACCAAATCTATCTCTTAGCGGACTAGATAGATTACCTGCCTTAGTAGTAGCACCAATCAAAGTAAATGGTTGTATTTTTAGTCGCATACTTCTCGCACTTGGCCCTTTGCCAACGATGAAGTCGAGCGCATAGTCTTCCATAGCAGGATACAGAATCTCTTCTACCGACTTAGATATTCTGTGAATCTCATCTATGAATAACACATCGTTTGTACCTAAGTTAGTAAGGATAGCAGCAAGATCTGCGGCATTCTCAATACTTGGTCCACTGGTAATCTTGATCTGACTACCTATCTCATTCGCTATGATATGACTTAGTGTAGTCTTACCTAATCCTGGAGGTCCATATAGCAATACATGATCTAGTGCTTCTTTTCTCTTCTTTGCAGCAGCAATATATATCTTAAGATTAGACTTAATCTTCTCTTGTCCCACATATTCATCGAAAGACATAGGTCGAAGTTTGTTCTCGACCTCTACATCGCTCATATTTTTAGTACTGGATATAAATCTATCTCTCTCTTCCATCTAATCTCCCATCTCTCTTAATGCTTTCGCCACAATCTCTTCTGCCGTACTATGCTTATCCGAACAAGATTTAGCGAGTTCGGTAGCTTTAGCTTTACTTAGTCCTAGACTAATAAGCACTACTACTGCATCTTCGATAGCTTGGTTGTTCTCGATTGTTACCTTCATTAGAGTATCATTAGGTAGTATATAATCAAATGGTTTGATCTTATCCTTTAGTTCCACTATGATACGCTCTGCTGTTTTCTTACCTATACCTTTGCATGCTCCTATTACTGATACGTCTTCATTGATAATGCTATTGATAATAGCACTCATGCGCTCAGCAGACAAAATTTGAATAGCGGTCTTGCTACCCACTCCGCTTACTGTAATTAACTGCAAAAAGAGACGCTTCTCTTCTGGACTCACGAATCCATAGAGACTCATCTCATCTTCTCGTACATGAAGATAGGTATATATTTTTACTTCATTATTGAGTTCCGGTAGACTAGCCATACAACTATTAGTTACCATAATATGAAAGCCTATCCCATTGCTCTCTACAATGATATTATCATAATCTTTCTCTCTTAATATTCCATTGATAAATCCTATCATCTTATATCCTTTTTTATATCGTACTTGACTGATTACTCAATCCAAAGTTTTTAAATTGAATTGTCGCTCATAACACTATTGGTCTGCATATGACAAATCGCCACTGCCAATGCGTCAGCGGCGTCGTCCGGCTTAGGAATAGAGGATAATCCCAATATATTCTTCACCATGAATTGAACTTGCTTCTTCTCTGCTCGACCATTACCTGTGAGAGCCTGCTTGATCTGGAGCGGAGTGTATTCAAATAATCTATCTACATAATGCTTACACGCCACGATAAGTACACCTCTAGCCTCTGCTACAGGAATCGCTGTAGTATTATTAGTATTGAAGAATAGTTCCTCTAGCGCCACTTCATCAGGTTTGAATGTTTCCATCAATTCGCACGCAGCATTATAGATAGTATGTAGACGATTACTAATAGACATACTCTTAGGCGTAGTAATGACACCATAGTCTATAACCTTGCACCCGTCAGTATCTATTACCCCATAACCAATAATATTATAACCCGGATCTATGCCTAGTATCTTCATTATGTACCTACGCAGATTGAAGTTTTGATATCAAAGAACTAACACTTTCATATAATGATACAAATTTAGCATTGTCGTCTTCTACTTTATTCTTCTTCACATTATAATCACTAATAAGTAATTCAATTTTGTCCAATATCGCTTTGATGATCTTTACTTGTTGCTTGTATCCCTTGATAATAATAGGATCTACTTCATCAGTAATATTAGCCTTAAATTCTTTACAAAGTTCACTAATTTTATGCTTGTATTCAGTCTTGAGAGATCCACAATCCTTAAGTGCTATTCTATACTTGCTAGTATCAGACATGAAATCATCATTAATAGCCTTCACATCTACATTAATCTTCTTAATTTTAGCACTATGACGATTGAATATTGTCTCTCTGTCGCTCTTCTTGGCACTAGAGATAGTATTGGTAATCATACATAGATCATTCTTCATATCGATCATCTGCTCATAATAGGCACTAAGACTCTGACGACTATCCTCTGCTATTATTAGTGAATTATTATATAGTGAATAAAGAGCAGACAACTTACTTCTGTTGTCGTTTAATTCTTTAATGATATCTAATAACTTCTTATTCTCCATCGTTTTCCTCTAAATTGTGTATTACATCTACTACATCATCACTCTCGTTGAGCTTGTCTAACATTTTATTGAATGTCTCTAATTGACTATCTGTTAGAGCAACATAGTTTTGCGGTATCATTTCTACACCTGATGATAGTATAGTATATCCCGCATCTTCGAATGCTGATACTAGATCATTAACATCTGCTGCACTTGGTTCACAATACACTGTAAACACTTCATCATCTTCACAATCTAGTGCATTCAGAGTAATCGCCAGCTCCATAGCCTTATCACTATCGAAAGAATCATTCTTCTCTACTACCACTACACCTTTGTTGTCAAACATGTAAGATACACAACCTGTAGTACCAATACTGCCACCATACTTATCGAATGCATATTTTACATCACTACTAGTACGATTCTTATTGTCGGTAAAACATTTTACAACTACTGCAGTACCACCAACACCATATCCTTCGTATGTTTGCTCTACAAAGTTAGAGTTGTCGACTTCACTATTCTTCTTGATAATACCATTGATACGATCATTAGGCATATTGAATTGTCTAGCCTTAGCGATAGCCATTTTGAGTTTACTATTAGAATCGATATTGTTTCCGCCTTCTTTCACAGCTACCATGATCTCTCGTCCGATCTTAGTGAAGATCTTACTTCTCTCTGCGTCTGATTTTTCTTTTCTTCCTTTAATATTATTCCATTTACTATGTCCTGACATTTTACACCTCTCTTAATCTTTCCATAATAATACTACCCGCGACTCCAGCATTAAGACTCTCTACACCATTAGTCATCGGGATCGAAATTTTAGTGTCTGCGATATTCATAAACTCATCACTGACACCCTGTCCTTCATTACCTATTATAACAGCAACACGTCCTTTTGGCAAGTGAATTTTATTGATAATCTCACCAGACATATCCGCCACCACGAAATTATCCGTGATATCAGCCTTGTAACGAACAATCTCGTCGAAACCCACAATATGTAATCTCGCCTTTAGTATTGTACCTGCAGAACTACGAATAACCTTCTCGCTGTATGGATCGGCTCCACCAACCAAATAAATATCATTGAATCCAAATGCCACAGCTGATCTAACTAATGTACCGACATTCCCAGGATCTTGAAGATTATCTAATATAAGAGCATTACCTCTAGATGACAATTCATATTTCTTCGCTCTGCACACACATATAATGTTTTGATTAGTAATAGTGGTAGCTAGTGAACTTAGTTGTCTATCGTTAACTATAGAAATATTAGGAAAATCCTTCAATTCCTTGTTAGATGTGATGGTATACACTATCTCTATATCAGTATTTAATAAATCATGGCAAAATTTCTCTCCCTCTACCATGAAATATCCCATAGATTTTCTATACTTCTTATCTTTTAAGTTTTTGATATCCGCATTTGTTATATTCATAACATGATTATACAAAATAGATAAAATATTGTCAAATATATTAATATGGGCAAAAGAAAAAGTTCCTATAATAGGA
>JBKSNA010000006.1:0-23943 GCA_046882085.1 Clostridia bacterium | reverse complement strand
TAGAAAATAAAAAAATGAGGAAATAATTTCCTCGTTTTTTACATATTTTATATTGTTATTTTTTGATTTCTATAGCGCTGACTGGACAAAATTGTGCACAGCTACCGCATTTAATACATTTTTTTGGATCTATATTTGCTTTGCCGTTCACGATCTTTATAGCATTAACTGGACATATTGAAGCACATGCTCCACAGCCAATACATTTCTTTTCGTCTACCATACTTTCTCCTTTTGGTATTTTTTAACCCTATGAATATTACCATATAATATTCTAAATGTCAACACAAAATTCGACAAAAAAATTTTTGCTAAATTTTTCTAAAAAATAGATGATAATTATATAATAATTATTTTTAGAAAATGTGAAAATTTGTTTTGAAATTTTTATATTTTTGGATACAATAATAGTATGAAATATGATGTGGTCATTATAGGGGCTGGCCCAGCAGGATTATCTGCAGGAATATTTACAGTAAGAGCAGGATTAAGCACTGCTTGTTTTGAACGTCTAGTGATAGGTGGACAGGCATCGCTATCATATGATATCTCAAATTATCCCGGCTTTAATAAAATAAGCGGTATGGATCTTATGAAGAAGATACATGACCATGCTACTGAGTTAGGTGTGGAAACTTTTTATGAAGATGTAATTGACTTAAGTAAAGGTAAAAATAATTTTGTTATTACGACTAAGAAAAATAAATATTTAGCAAAGCAAGTAATAATCGCAAGTGGCTGTATAGCTAGGAAATTAGGATTAGAAAACGAAATTAAATATATCGGACGAGGTATTAGTTATTGTGCTAGTTGTGATGGCAATTTTTATAAAAATAAAATAGTGGCTGTAGTCGGCGGAGGAGATACTGCATTTGAGTATGTTGATTATCTCGCACCTCTCGCCAAAAAAGTATACTTAATTAATCGTAGTGAAAAATTCAAAGCAGGCGACTACAAACTTAACAAGGCAAAGAAATACAAAAATGTTGAGATATTTACAAGTGCTAAAGTAACTAAAATATTTGGAGAAGATAAATTAGAAAAAGTGTCTGTAAATATATCAGGCAAAGAAAAAGAATTACTAATAGATGGAATATTCATCGCGATTGGGTATGAGCCATATTTAGATTTTTTAGATCTAGATGTGAAGTTGGATCCTTATGGCTATATAATAGTAGACGATGAGATGCGTACGAGTGTAGATAAATTATACGCATGTGGTGATGTTACTAGTAAGAAATTTCGTCAAGTAGTTACAGCTTGTAGTGATGGTGCTATCGCTGGAAATTCTTGCATAAAGGGGAAATCAAATGATAAGTAATAAATTGAGAAAAAATTTGATAATTGCATTAATAAGCGTAATGACGATATTGTGCTTAGGTTTGTTTAATATGCCGGAAATGACAGCATATGCGGTTGGTGAAGACGTAAAAGAGAGTTATTATTTATATGATGAGACAAAACCTAATAAAGCATACAAGTCAGATGTTGTCGCTGGTACGACTGTGGGTTATGATAAGTACGAGTTGACTAAACCTGCAAGTCTTAAAACTAAAGCGAATTTAGGATTTGAAATAAAGGGTTGGTTGATTAGTTATAAATTAAAGGGTAGCGAGAGTGTTACCACGGAATTTATAACAGACGACAAGACTATTGTAGAAGGTACGAAAAATGTTTTGTTAGATATTACTAATACGGATACCGATCTTGACGGTAGATACGATGAGTCTATATTAGATGTTGCATCAGTATTTGCAGACATGAGTGTTGAGCCTGTATTTGACTATATCTATTATAGTGTAGAATTAGGCAATATGATGAACTTTATTAACCTGTCTAATTATACTGCAGATACTATAGGTGAAAATTTGTTGTATCATAAAGATGCTACATACCAAAATTCGATATTAAAAACTGTAGGGAATGACTATTACTATGTAGGAAATGTAACTAAGTCTGGTGAGGATTATCTAAATGCTTATGGCAAAGAATTGACAGAATATTCATTTAGATATAACGATGAAGTTAAGTTTGATTTAGATGTCGATGTGGACAATAGTAAATATATTCAAGCAAATAAATTTTTAGTAGAGACATTGGATAGATCTATTCCTTTAGGGATTCCGCAAAATAGTAGATCTAAACAAGAGATCTCATCGACTATCACAAACTTAGAAGGGGTATATTATAGTACTAATTTAGCGATTGATTTTGAAATAATGAATAGTGATGATCAGAATAACCTTTTGATAATGGATTATACTCCACTATACAAGTTGACAATTAATCCACAGATCATTACTAGATACAAAAATGCTCACGAGCTAGGTAGTGATACTATATATCCAGATGTTTATGAATTGGCTAATGGCACTAGATTCATAATCAACAATCAAAACAAAAGAGAAGATATAGTATTCGGCGACATACAAGGTCATAAGATAGAAAGAGATGATTTGGTTGGAAGATCAGATCTTATCAAGTTGGTAACTATTGGCGATGCTTTTTATAATTTCAATAACGGTGAATACTTAATCAAGTCTGGAGAAACTCCAACAATAACAGTCAATAATTATTCTAAGATTTCAGCGAATGATCAAAAGTCTTATACTTTCTATGATTATATTCTTACCAATAATGGCGAAGATATAGGTGCGTTTTATTCAGATAGGACTATTGATATTTATCATGCACCAACTGTGTATAATGTTCAGTATGCATTTAGAGTGTATAATGCAGGCGTATTGTCAGCTATTGCAGGAGATCATAATGTATTAGCTACAGCGTATTATAAACGCGGACAAGAAATACAATTATTAGCTGTAGATGCGCCTAATAATATTGGATATTCATTCCAAGGATATTATTATAAAAATGGTAGTAAGATACAACAAAAAGTTAGCATTTTATCAGATCAGCCAAGCAATCAAATGGTATATATGGCATATCAGCCTATTACCTACGAAATACATATTCAAGATATGTCATATGATACAATCTTAAATAATGGCGCTAATGATATTAGAGCATTAAGTAAAGTAGTATTTACTAAGAATGGTAGTAGACAAGATTATGATGCTGATTATTCAGTCGCTACTAAGATAGCAGATATAAAAATTGGCGATAATTTCAGCATCGAAGCTATTGTGAATGATGGTTTCGTGTTTGATAAATTCATGATAGATAGTAATGAATATACTAACAATTATGAGTTTACATTCGATGAAGAATTGATATCGTATACAACAGGAACTATAAAGAAGATCCTTACAATTCAATGTTATGAATATTGTGAGACTTACGACTTTACTTATTATATTGATAAGAGCGAGTTGACTGATGTGGACACTGGAGCGAAGACTGAATATTTGATGGCTAACATTTCTGTTAATCGCGTTCCTGCTTACGCAAGAGTCGAAAGAATAGATATTCAAGGTAATACTATAGCGACCACAGATAATGATACTTTGGCTCAAAAAATAATCATATCAGGCTTGCATTTATATGATACTATTCAATTGGATAGTACTCCATTAGAACTAGAAGATAAGCCAGGTGTGTATTATATGTATCATAATTTCACCGCAGGTGATTTGGGATTGTCTCAATTAAGTGATATTATTGATGAAACTAATCGTCTGTATTCGCATAAACCTACTATTAGACTAGGTGTTGGTTCTTATCTGCAAGCTAAGGTAATATACTCTATGCCTATGTCGGGATTAGTAATATCAGGACATGCAGGAATTTTACCAGAGGTATTAGTAACTTATGCAGATGGTACGATTATCACAAAAGATGATTCATTCCAACTAGATACGTATAAATTTACTGTAGACGAAGGTACTGGTTTAGCAGACATAAAAATTATATTTGATATGGATCAAATAGCTTTTGGTTATATTTATAGAAATTCTACATTGAGTCGTTATACCGATACAGATATAACTGATGCTAAAGATGGCGTGATTGCGTTCACTGTTACTAGTGGTAGAATCTATAACCTTAATCTTAATTTTGATCTAGTAGAATATGTATTCAATTTAACTAATAATTTAGATAGTACTAGCGTATCTGAAACTCTCACAGTAGAAGATATGTCAATAAGTCTAGACAAACCAGAAGGATATTATATATCTAAGTTCACACATGGTGAAATAGATGTAGAGAGTGGATATGGATTAAATGAATCTAACGCTTCTAATGCTGAGCTTGATAATCATATTTATTCTAGAGCATTCACTAGCGTGGATACATTTAAGAATTTCATCATATCATATGATTCGGACAATGATAATGAAATCAACCTTAACATTGTGTATGAAATATATAAATATGATATAAAAGTTCAATTCTCTATTCTAAATGCTACTAATAGCATATTTGAAGAGATCATGTCATATCCAGAACTAGAAACTGTATGTACTCTATTGGGAGAAGATGTTACATTTATTACTGCTGATGAGAATAAAGTAGTAACTTATTCTGCTATTCCATATGGTGCAGATTTGGATATATTAGTTCATCTAGAGAGTGTTGTTGGATTTGATTATAATAGATGGATAGGTGGTGCTACAGGAGATAGAGATAGTATCTTACTTGAAAATATTACTAATAATTATACCTTGGTGTATGAATTAAAATATATTGAGTACGAACTAGTTTTACAGATGAATGATTCGGATCAGGGATCTCCAAAGGTGAAGATCAATGATGTTACTATTAAAGCAGACAAAGAATGCAATATTAGTATGTTCGATAGATTAAGCATATCTGCTAATCCTAATACAGAAGATGGATTCACTTTCAAGAATATCTTTGTTGATTATTTATATACAGATGCCGATTCGTTCAAAGAAGTATATAATCAATTATATATTCGTTCATTAGATACAGGCGTTTATACATTAAATACTAGTGATGTATATGATTCAAATCTTCAATATGTTAGAGCTTTAGAAACTATAGAAGGTGAATACGATGAGTCTAACTTTGATGCATCTAGATATGTGAAATCTGCAGAAAATAAGATATATGTCTATTTGGATTATGATCTCAAGAGAGTAGTAATATTGCCAGAATATTCATTCAATAGTGATGATTTAGAGGGTGGTGCGACTCTTAGATCAGGCGAAGAAAATGAATTGAATACCTCAATCAATATTCCGATTAGTGATGTGGCCTCATTCATTGTGTATGCTACATCGACTCTTACAGGAAGCGATGGTTCTGAGCGTGTGGTAGCAGAGGGTGATACAGTTAATTATTACGACAATATTAGAATCGTAATAGATATTAATGATAATGCGTTGGATCAAATTTCTGGTCGTAGATTTAATCTAAAAGGTCATGTAACGGTAGCTAAAGTAATATCTATCGCAGGAAAAAGATATAGTATCAAAGATCAAGGCAATGGAGTATATGAGATTTCTACTACAATGAAGTCGTTGATGAAGAAGAATGCGGCTTCTTTTGGAGATAGTATATATGTTGAATATTCATATGAAGTGAAGAATTGTACACTCGAACTCACAGCAAATATTGGAGATGAATCATTCTATAGCAATATCAAGATGGATATTACATTATCTGGATATGGATTCGGATTCCAAAATGATTCCAACTCTGGCGCGGTTGCTTATTCTGATGCGCTTCAATTCTTAGGCGCTGGTATGATGAGTTATACTTGGAATAATAACTATGCCGAATATTTCAAAATATATAGGACTAATATTTATCTTGATGGAGAATTGTTAGATAGAGATAGTGAAGAATATAGAAATATGATATATATTACCTATTATGAAGATGGATCTATTCAGATGATAGAATTTATTAGAGTAGTAGGAGATCTAAAGGTTGAACTTATCATGCAACCAATCATTTGGATCAAACAAGGCAATGAGTATGTAGTAGTAACCGATGCTGAATATAGTATTCCAAAAATATTCATTTGTGATAACACAGGATCTGCAATTGAGCAATCTGTTATCATAGGAGAATACGGTTCTAATACAGCAGATGTCAAGATGGCTAAGATAGTAGCAGATGCGGTAGAAACTATAGAATATCGTGATGAATCAAATATGTTAGTCAGTCCTAAGAATGTGGGTAATTATACTGCGGTTATTAAATTCAAAAACTCAGATGAATACGCATGGTTGGCAGAATTGAACGGTAAATTGCTATGTACTATAAAACTTCAAATAACACCTAAGCCATTAAGTATCACATACGACGCTACTAAGGTGGAGAAAGAAGAGAAAACTTATGATCAATCTCATGCTTATGAGGATATGAAGAAGCTTACTAATTATTTAGTGTTTGAATTTGTAGACAATACAGGCGCTACGGTAAAAATGCCTTATTATGGTGGTATATTCAAATTAGACTCTACTAACTTCACTAAAATGGCGAATATTACGCATACAGTAGATGATGTGGAAGAAAACATTGCTACAGCTAACGAGAATACTCATTATAATATTCTTATTAAGAATATGGCGATTTCAAATAACAACAACTTCACGTTGATCAACAAAGAAGTAGTAATATATGATATCATTAGGATCAATAAGAGATTATTGACTATTGAAGGATTGAATGTAAACGACAAAGTATATGATAGTACTACCGACGCTACTTTATCAGATAGTGAAATTACTCTTCATAATATAGTAGGTACAGATGATGTATCTCTAAATAAGAGTAAAGTTTCATTGTCATTTGCCGATGCTAATATTGGTAAGAATAAAGTGGTTAATATCGATCCTACTTTGGCGCTTAAAGGATTGCAGAGTGAAAACTATAAAATAAATACTATGCAGATATCTACTGCTACAATTTATCCATATAGTGTATCAATGGAACTAGAAGGCATAGGTTTGATTACTCTTAGAAATGATCGTGGATTATTGGATAGTCAATATGCTAGTTTGATTCCTGTAGATGCTAGACTTACTGTGTCTATTATTACAGATAGTCATGATGAGTATAATGATATTCGTGGCAAAATATCTTCTCACTTATCTCGTATGAAAGTGTATGGATATTCATATAAATTACAATTAGATGTGATGGGCAATCATAGAGATATTGATAATCATCTATATCTAGTAATGCCTAAGCCTGAGAGTATGAAGAGTTTGTTATGGGTGAATAATGATACTAGCGGAGTGCTTACATTCAATGCTGAAGAAGATCCTGTAATAATAGATCTAATAGATGTGGAAGGTAGTATTAGATATGCAGTAGTAATAGAAAATCGTAATCTATTAACTTGGTGGCAAATATTATTAATCGTACTATTAGTACTAGTAGTAGTTGGATTGATAGTTACTGTGTTCTTAGTGATTAGACGAAAGAAGATTCGTGAGTACGAATTGAAAGAAAAGATTTAGGAGACGATATGTTTGAATGCAATTATAAATATGAGCTAGAAGATAGCATAGTATGCTCTAAATATATATACAAATCTCAAAAAAGACGACAAGACAAAGTGATCGCCATATTAATACCAATATTAATGGTATGTATGGTAGGTATGCTGATATTTGATATTGTTATGAAGAAGTCAATAGTTTGGGATATTGTATTATTAGTAGCTTTGGCGGTATTAGAGGTCATGTACCTGCTAATACCTGTCATGCTAGTTCGTGCACAAAAAAAATCATACAATAAGCAAAATCTAGGCGAAATGGATAGCTTGCTAATCAAGATTGATGATAATATTTGTACCGAAACTCTACTAAAAGATGGTCAGGAAGTAGCTAAAAATGTACACAATCTAAAGCAGTTGACTAGTTATATTGAAGATAAAGATAGATTAATCTTGGTATTCAATAAAGTAGAATTTAGTTGTATTAGAAAGAGTGCACTAAAAGGCGATCTAAATAAACTAAAATCTCAATTAGAGAAAATTATGACCAAAGTACAAAATGGTAAAAAGAGATAAAAAAGAACTCCACATTTCGTGGAGTTTTTTACAATTAATATACTAAGCCTTAGGAGTGCCATCAGTTGGATTGTTCATTGGTCTAGGTTGTGCTGGACGGCTCATTGGATTTGGTCTTAGTTGTGTAGGAGTAGCTTGAGCAGGTGTGGCAGGTCTAGGAGTAGGAACTGGTGTAGGTCTAGGTCTTGGTTCTTCTGCTACTCTTGGTTGACTAGCGAAGGAACTAGTGCTAGCACTAAATCCGCTATTAGATCCTGTAGCTACATTAGTTCTTAGCATTGTTTCGTTAGATCCGATGTCTGTAGACTTTTGTTGCTTGATGGCTTTAGAATGCTTGTTCTTGAGCCCGATATCTTTTCTACAAGCGAGTTTGAATTTTGCTATACGTAAATTATCTGCTGATGAATTTTTGTCTATAGCGATATTGTAAAATTCGTCTGCAATTCTAGCATTAGTCATGATACACAATAAACTGTTGTATGCAGATTTTGCCTTTTCTTCAAAGTCTGCACGAAGAGTGATTTCTTTACCTGATTGAGCGACTTGATCGACAATATCCATTGCTTCGTTGATTGCATTTTTCTTTAGTTCAAAGTTCTTATCAAAAAGTAAAATGTCCTTATCTAAAATGTTAAGAATGTTATATCTTGTCATAAAGATAATAATGACGCCGATCACAGATACTATAATGCCTGCAATCGAGCATATAAATGTAATATCCATATTTCCCCCTATATTGATAGTATTATTATATCAAAAAAAAATTCTTTTACAAACATTTTTTGACACTTGATACATCTAATTATAAAATTATTTGTAATTTTCATATGAATAGACATGAAAAAACTCTACTTGATAGTAGAGCCTTCATCAAAATTACTTCTTCAACAAAGTCTTGAAGCTAGCACTTAACTTCACAGTAGGAACTTTACAAGCCTTTACTTTAATCTTTTCTTTAGTGAAAGGATTAATCTTCTCTTGAGCAGCGCGAGCCTTCACGCCAATGTTCATGAAGCCAATAAAGTGCATTTCTTGACCATTCTTAAGGTTAGTCTTAACTTGATCAACTGCTGCGTTAAGGATTTCCTTAACTAGTACTTGAGTACATCCTGTAGCTTCAGCTACTTGTTTGATGAAATCTCCTGTGCTTATTGTGTTCATAATTTTCTCCTTTTCTATTGTTGAATATTTCAACTATAAAAATGTTACTAAATCTAAAAAGAAAAATCAACTATTTTTAAGGTGTTTTTTGAAATTTTTTAATATTTATTTTTTATGAATATTTGAGTTATTCTCTGCTGAGTAAATATTCAATGGATACATTTAAATAATCGGACAAGATATGTCTGAAGTCATAAAAGATATTGAGAATAAAGATAATGACTAGCGAATCGCTAGTTTTTTATTTGGATTAGGTGTAGATTGCTACGACTATATAACCTCATTTCGACAAGATCGCATGGAGACACTGATAGTCTCGCAATGACATAGGTACTATTCGGCAAAATTTACTTAATTATTTTACTATTACTTATTGCAATTATCTTAATATTATGTTATTATATATAACATACAAAGTATGTATCCGGCATACGTAAGTATGACGTTATATAACATACAAAGTATGTATCCGACATACGTAAGTGTGGCGCTATTTGACATACAAAGTATGTATATATCCGACATACGTAAGTGTGGCGCTATGACATACAAAATCTAAAAGAAAAGAAAAGGGAAAATTTTATGAATATTAGAAATATAGCAATTATAGCCCACGTAGACCATGGTAAGACTAGTTTGGTTAATGCGTTATTAAAACAGGGCGGAATATTTAGAGAGAATCAAGAAGTACAAGACAGAGTAATGGATAGTAATGATCTAGAGCGCGAGAGAGGTATCACTATTCTTAGTAAGAATTGCTCAGCATTCTACAAAGATACTAAGATCAATATCGTAGACACTCCAGGACACGCAGACTTCGGTGGAGAAGTAGAACGAGTACTCAAGATGGTAGATGGAGTATTGCTCGTGGTAGATGCATTTGAAGGGCCGATGCCTCAGACTAGATTCGTATTAGAGAAGGCATTGGAGCTAAATCTCAAAGTAGTAATCGTAGTAAACAAGATCGATCGTCCAGATGCTAGACTAGATGTAGTAGGCGACGAAGTACTAGAATTGATGCTTGACCTAAATGCTAGTGATGAGCAATTAGATAGTCCTATTATTTATTGTTCTGCACGCGAAGGTATTGCTACTAAGAATTACTTAGAACCTAGTACCGATATGAGTGCATTATTTGAAGCAATTATTAGCCACATAGATCCACCTAAGAGTGATATCAGTGCACCATTCCAGATGTTAGTATCATCTACAGAGCATAATGATTATTTAGGTAAACTAGCAGTAGGTAAAGTAGAGACAGGTAAGATCAAGCTTAATCAGACTGTATATGTGAAGAATTATTTTGATCAAGCAAAATCATACTCAGGCAAGGTGGTTAATATCTTCAACTTTGACGGACTAAAGCGTGATGCTATTGAAGAAGGCGTTGCTGGAGATATTATATGTATCGCAGGTATTCCTGATATAACTATCGGAGATACAGTGAGCGAGACTATTGAGATGGAAGCAATACCTTTTGTGAAGATTAGTGAGCCAAGTGTTGAGATGACATTCATGGTTAATGATAGTCCATTCGCTGGTAAAGAAGGAAAGTATGTAACTAGTCGTCATATCAAGGATAGATTGATGAAAGAATCTATTAAGGACTTATCTCTAAGAGTAGAAGATGGCGCCACAGCAGATCAATTCAAAGTGAGCGGTAGAGGAGAGATGCACTTGTCTATCCTGATTGAGAATATGCGTAGAGATGGATATGAATTCCAAGTGAGTCGTCCTAGAGTATTATTTAAGACTATTGACGGTGTTCGTCATGAGCCGATCGATAGAGTAGTTATTGATGTGCCAGAGGATTGTGTTGGTTCTATTATGAGTAGCATGGGTACTAAGAAAGGTGAACTAATAGATATGTCGCCTATCGGTAGTCGTATGAGATTACAATTCCTAGTGCCAAGTAGAGGATTATTTGGATACAAGTCTCAAATGCTAACCGATACTCGTGGTGAAGGTGTAATGTCAAGTATATTTGATAGTTATCAACCATACAAGGGAGATATTGAGAGTAGAAACTTCGGATCTCTTATCTCATACGAGACAGGTGAGGCGATTACCTATGGATTGTACAATGCACAAGGTCGTGGAAGATTATTAGTAAAAGCAGGCGATAAGGTGTATATGGGACAAGTAGTAGGTGCCAACCCTAAAGGAGATGAAATCGTAGTGAATGTGTGTAAGAAGAAACAACTAACCAACACACGTAGTAGTTCGAGCGATGAAGCGCTTAGACTTACTCCAATACAAACCATGACTCTAGAAGAAGCGTTGGAGTTCATCGACGATGATGAGTTAGTAGAAATCACACCACAAAGTATTAGAATTCGTAAGGCGATATTGGATCATGCACTTCGTGCGAAGAGCAAGAAGCCTGTAGTGGAGAGTTAATGAGAAGACAAAATAATGAAATGTATCAGAATGCTATGAAGGTAGCTAAACGTATAGCGATTACTATTATATGTTGTGTACCTATAATGATAGCATTCGGATATCTCACTAGAAATATCATCACTAATAGTGCAGTTCAGATAATATGTTTTATGATCATTATGTCGGTGGCGGTAGTAATAGTGGAGCTGATCGCTAAGCGTCAAGCACAAAAGCGTGAAGCGAAGAAATTATTACATGAAGATAAAGATGTATTTAAGTAAATTAATGTCATTGCGAGCGTAGCGTGGCAATCTACACCTAATCTTACTTGACTATAGTCGTAGATTTTCACAGGGTGCGAGCAATCCACAGAATGACATATAAAAACTTGCTTATGCAAGCATATCAATCTAATTTAAGGAGAAAATATATCTAATAAATTATATAAGTCTCCTTAATCCGCTTGCTATTGCAAGTAATTCAATCAAATTAAGGAGAAATTATGGAACAGAAACCTAGAATAATGCCAAATAATTTAGAAGCAGAGCAGAGTTTGCTTGGCTGTTTATTCATATCACAAGATGCTTGTGCTGAGATTTTTCCTGTGATTAAGGCGATGGATTTTTATTCAATCGCTCATCAGAAGATCTATCAAGCAATGCTAGATAATTATATCAAGAATATAGCGGTCGACTATGTAACAGTCAGCAAGGTATTAGAATCTAAGGGCGAACTAGAAGAGGTTGGAGGTCTAGGTTATATTACTGATCTTACTAATTATGTACCAAGTGCGGCGAACTTTAAGTATTATGCTGATATTGTGCGTAATGATAGCGTTCTTCGTCAGATAATTGAAGCAAGTCAAAAGACTATTAATCAGGCATTTGAGAATGATAATGCTAGTGCCGTATTAGAAGGCGCAGAAAAGAGTATCTTCGATATCGCACAGACTAGAAGGGTGAATGGTCTAGAGCATATTAAGAAAGGTGTGGCTGAAGTTATCGATATGCTAGAGAAGGTGTCTATCGATCCTAATGCTAATGCGGGTATCAAGACAGGTTTCCCTACTCTAGATAAGATCACTAATGGTTTCAAGCCGGGCGAACTTATTATTATCGCTGCTCGTCCAGGTATCGGTAAGACCACGTTGGCAGTTAACTTCGCAGTTAACTCTGCTATCAAGTACGGCAAGTCAGTCGCTATGTTCGACCTAGAAATGTCCGCACTACAAGTGGCACAGAGATTCATCTGTTCTACCGGTCGTGTACCTATGGATATGGTTAAGGGTGGTACTAAGGATAATAATGTATGGGCGACATTGTTTGAGACTAAGAAGATATTAGAAAATTCAAATATTTACATAGATGATACTACATCTATTACCCCTGCAGAAATCTTATCTAAGTGTAGAAGACTAAAGGTGCAGAATGGTCTAGATATGGTAATTATCGACTACTTGCAGTTGATGAAAGGCGAGAAACAATCAAAAGACGGCAACCGTCAACAAGAAGTAGCAGATCTTACTCGTAGTATCAAGTTGGCTGCTCGTGAGTTGGGTGTGCCTATTATCCTTCTATCTCAGCTTAATCGTGAGAGCGAGAAGCGTGCCGATCGTACTCCGCAGTTGTCAGACCTAAGAGAATCGGGAAGTATTGAGCAAGACGCAGATATCGTAATGTTCATCGCGGATATCGCTAGCGAAGAAGCAAAAGACAATGAAGACATGGACGGAGCATTGGATTATTCGCTAGTGATCGCTAAGCACCGTAATGGTATGCGTGGCACTATTCCTATCAAGTGGAAGAGCGAGTTTACTCAATTCTACGAACCAGGTAGAGATACTCTATACACCCGTAATACTAGCAAAGTGCAAAAACAAGAAGATGCAGTACTTACTCCTGTAGAGAGTAGCGACGATGACGATGTGTTTAGAGACTAAGAGGGAAGTATGAGTTTAATAAAAAAGTTACTTAAAAAAATAGCCAACGTGAATTCTATTAATAACTTTCCAACAATTACAGAAATTAGAAAATCCATAGATCAACATGAAGGAGTTAATATTACTGTATTACATAAATCTTTGAAAAGTAAATTTTTGTATACTAAAACTATAAAAGAAAATGGCGGAACATATGACTAAACAAGAAAGAATAAAAAGAAAATGGAATTATATTCAGAAATTATACAATATTGCCTTCGATGGAATATCAGATGAATTAATAGAAATATGCCAATGTGATAGAGATTTAATGTTTACTGATGATGATTTGAAAGTATTAATACATATTGATCAAGAAATCAATCAATGTAAACATCGGATTAAAGATTATAGAAATAAGTACGAAAATTATATTGACGATTGTAGAGAATTATTTCATAGATTATCATTAGTGCATAGGGCGATTTATGAATTAATGAAGACTGAATATGATATTGTTAGTTGTTGGGAGAAAGAAAACGGCAGATTAGAATATGTGCAATGTTAGGAGATAAAAATGAAGATAACAGGTAGATGGGTACCGGTACGACAACCAGAGGATAAGAGAAAATACGAGGGACGTTGTCCAGATATTAAGTGCAGAGCAATATTTGATTTTTACAGAAATGAAGTAGTATATGTAAAACCTGAGCCAGTAGAACATAAAGGCGAGTTTGGCAAGACGTATTTGACTTATCCAAGATCTTATTACGGAGTGAGATGTCCGGCTTGTAAGAAATATGTTAATCTAGGCGAAGACGAGAGAAACGTACTTCAGCATTTGAAGAAGACTAGACAGAGAGATAAAGCGCTCGACAAATATGATGACGAGCACTATATCGATTATGATTAGAAAGAGAGGGGGAAAATTTTATATCGATACAGGTTCGATATAAATACACCTAAAATTTACTTGCTTATATGCAAGTATAACACAATTAATTAAGGAGTAATTATGATTATCTTGACTTTGCGGTGCAAAGGTAAAGATATACATTTTATTGCTCCTTCTATGCTTACAAATAATCAAATAGGAGGCAAAAAATGATTATCTCAACATGAAGTTGAGATAAGTTAGAAAAATTACCTCATTAAAAAATAAATTATTAAAAGGAAAATTTTATGATTATTGATGAAATAAAGAAAGACAATGTACAGGCAATGAAAGATCACTATCAATTAGCTCGTGCGATATACGGCGTGGTGATGAATAAGGTGTTGCTTGCTAGCATTGAAGCGAAGAAAGATGGCAAAGAAGTTAGTGATATTGAAGTAGTTCAGATTCTTCAGAAGACTATTAAGGAACTAACCGAAGAGAAAGAAAACTACATTAAAGCTGGCAATTCTACTGAGGCAGATAATATTGAAAGACAAAAAGAATTAATTAGTAAGTACCTACCTCAAATGCTTAGCGAAGATGAGATTAGAGATATCATCTCTAAGATGGAAGACAAGTCTATTCCTAGTGTAATGAAACATTTCAAGGCTGAGTACGCAGGCAAAGTAGATATGAGTTTGGTAAGCAAAATCGCTAGAGGATAAAAATGAGATTAGTAATACAACGAGTGAAGTCGGCGAGATTGTCAGTCGATGAGAAGGTTGTTAGCGAGATAGGAGTAGGACTACTAGTATTCGTTGGAGTGTGCAAGGGAGATACTGAAGACACTGTCAAGAAAGCGGTAGACAAAGTCGCCAACCTGCGCATATTTGAGATAGATGACAAGATGACTAATAGTGTTATGGATATCAAAGGCGAAGTGATGGTGGTATCCAACTTCACTCTATGCACATCGAATAGTAAAGGTCATCGTCCATATTTTGGAGAGTCAGCAGAGCGAGATGAGGCGAAGAGATTATATCTCATGTTTGCAGACAAACTAGATGAAATGAACGTACCTGTGCGTACCGGAATATTCGGAGCGGATATGCAGATCGATACCCATCTCGACGGACCTGTAAATATCTACAAGGAGATACAATAATGATAAAACAACTAATACTAAAACATATGGCAAATAAAGAAATAAAAAATACAGAGCGACAAAAAATTAATAAGCTAGTAATTGAATTAACTAACGAAATGTCTTTTCAAAAAATGGTACACTTGAGAGAAAGTGACAAACTATTAGTTCGTGGTTATTCAATTAATCCAAAATATCTAGATCCTAAAGACTATATTGATATTATAGCATTATATGTGTTTTTGAAAAAATACTCAAATGGACCAAGTCCTATTGATCAAGAATTGTTTGAGAAGCTTATTAAGAAAGGAAATAACTTTGCTTTCCTTAGGGAATTAAATAAGAGAGTGCGTAATCTTGTAGAAGAAACACTAGATCATGGTCCTAGTTATGCTGGTGTGCAATATGCTGGACAGATGAAATTAGAGGAAACCTTTAAGGAAAGAAAAATATAAAAAGATTCAGGGGTGAATGATGGAAAAATTGTATGATACTTCTAAGAGTATTCACGATAAAGTACTCAAGAAGATGTTCTCATATCTAAAGAATGAGAAGATAGATAAGATCATAGATGCTGGTAGTGGCAAAACTAGTGCGAGTATTTTGCTCAAGTACTTCCCATCTGCCAAGGTAGATGCGGTAGTCTATCCTGGAGATAATAGGAAGAAAAATCCACTCGAGAATAGCATTGGATCGGACCGTCTAGATATAATTGAGGCAGATATCTGCAATACTACATTTAGGCGTCAGTATGATCTATGCCTAGCGCATTTGACTTTGGGCGAAGCGCATAATTTTGGCAACCATTTCTCTGATCTATTTCATAAATTAATGGATATCAAATCTAAGCACTTCGTAATAATGGATATACTAGAAGATCCAGCGGTTCATTTTAGGTATATTGAGCAATACCTCAAAGAAAAAGGGTTTAAAGTACTTAAGAAAAAGATATTCAAAAATCCTAACCCTGAGCACTATCCAAAAGTTAAGTATGATAAATACAAGCTCGAATTCGATAGTAAGCATTATATAGCGTATTTAATAGAGAAAATTGAAAATAAATAAAGGAGAAAAAAATGAATAAAGAAAAATTTTATATCACGACAGCGATAGCGTACACTTCGGGTAAACCTCATATTGGTAATACATATGAGATTATTTTGTCCGATGCAATAGCGAGAGCGAAGCGAATGCAAGGATATGATGTTTTCTTTATGACTGGTACGGACGAGCATGGTCAGAAGATAGAGATGAAGGCGGAAGAAAAAGGTATGACTCCTAAAGCTTTCGTAGATGAGACTGCAGGTATGATCAAGGGCATTTGGGACTTGATGAATATTTCATACGATAAATTCATTCGTACCACTGATGAAGATCATGAGCGTCAAGTACAAAAAATGTTCAAGAAGTTCTATGAACAAGGAGATATATACAAAGGACATTACGAAGGAATGTATTGTACTCCATGTGAGAGTTTTTGGACTGAGAGCCAATTAGTAGGTGGCAAGTGTCCAGACTGTGGACGTGAAGTAAAGCCGAGTCAAGAAGAAGCATATTTCTTCAAAATGAGCAACTATGCTAATAGACTACTTAGACATATCATCACTAATCCAGAATTCATGACACCTGTTAGTCGTAAGAATGAAATGCTTAATAATTTCTTGCTTGCCGATGAGTTTATAGGTAAGAGTGATGAAGAGTTATTATCAGCGATCGAAGATGGTACTATCAAAACTAAACTACAAGATCTATGTGTATCTAGAAGTACATTCAAGTGGGGTATTCCTGTAGACTTCGATGATAGACATGTGGTATATGTTTGGTTAGATGCGCTTAATAACTACATTACAGGCATCGGTTATGATATTGATAATCCTACTGAACAATATAAGAAACTCTGGCCTGCTGACGTTCATGTGGTAGGTAAGGATATTGTTAGATTCCATACTATTTATTGGCCGATTTTCTTGATGGCACTAGGTGAAGAGTTGCCTAAGCAAGTATTTGGTCACCCTTGGTTACTCCAAGGTGGCGACAAGATGAGCAAGTCTAAGGGTAATGTTCTATATGCTGACGACCTATCTTCTATCTTTGGAGTAGATAGTGTTAGATATTATGTTCTTCGTGAGATGCCTTTTGCTGCCGATGGTACTATTACTTGGGAACTTCTATGCGAGAGAAATAATACTGATCTATCTAACGTATTAGGTAATCTAGTGAAACGTACTCTTGGTATGAGTAATCAGTATTTTGGTGGAAAGATCGTGAACTATAATGTATCAGAGTCGGTAGATGATGAACTAAAAGAAATAGTAACCAGCATGAGAGATAAAGTGTTCGCTAAGGTTAATGAATACAAGGTGGCGGACGCACTAGAAGAACTATGGGCATTATTTAGACGTGCTAATAAATACATCGACGAGACTGAGCCTTGGAATCTAAATAAGGACGAATCTAAACGTGAGCGTCTATCTACTGTATTATACAATCTACTCGAGAGTATCAATATTGGTGCGAATTTGATTAGTTGTTTCATGCCAGCGACAGCGGAGAAGATCTTTGGTGAACTTAATGTAACTGCTAGAGATTTTGCTGATTTAGATAAGTTTGGAATAGACAACGAATTTAATGTAACTACCGATCCACAGATCCTATTCAATCGAATTAGAATTGAGGATATTCAACCAATCATTGATGATATCGTAGCTAAGCAAAAGGCAGAGAATGCTCCAGCGATCGAATTTAAGGAAGTAGATCCTATCAGTATTGACGATTTCGCGAAATTGCAACTAAAAGTCGGCGTAGTATTAGACTGTGAGACAGTGCCTAAGTCAAAACTATTGCACTCTACTATCCGAGTAGGTACGAAGACTATCTCCGTACTTAGCGGTATAGCGAAGGCTTATACACCAGAACAAATGGTCGGCAAGAAAGTAGTAGTACTTACTAATCTACCACCTAGAGAAATGAAGGGACTCATGAGCGAAGGTATGATCCTATGTGCTGAAGATGAGATCGGCAATATTTCATTGCTTAGTCCAGAGAAAGACATTATCCCAGACGGAAGCAATATTAGTTAGTCTCATTTATGTCATTCTAAGCGTAGTCGACGAATCTTAAAAAACTGCTCATAAAGAGCAGTTTTTTACTATGAAATTTTAATAATCTATGGTATAATAATAATCACAGGAGTAAATATGAAAATTGCATTAATTAATGAAAATTCACAATGTAGTAAAAATGAAATGATTTTTAATTCGTTAGATAAAATAGCAAAAGAATTCGGTCATGAAGTAATTAATTTCGGTACATACAATACCGAAGACGAGTGTCAACTAACTTATGTAGAAGTAGGACTTTTGAGCGCTATATTACTAAATACTAAGACTGTAGATTTTGTTGTAACAGGTTGTGGTACAGGCGAAGGTGCGTGTCTAGCTTGTAATTCATTCCCCAATGTCCTTTGTGGTCATATTGTAGATCCGAGCGATGCCTATATGTTTATGCAGATCAATGATGGCAATGCGGTTAGTTTTCCATTCGCGAAAGGTTTTGGTTGGGGCGCTGAGTTAAATCTTGAGTACTGCTTTAGAGAAATGTTCGCTCACCCTTCAGGTAATGGTTATCCAAAAGAGCGGGTTGTTCCAGAACAGAGAAACAAGAAAATTTTAGACGAAGTGAAGAAAATCACTCATCAAGATATGATGTATATAGTTAAGAATATTGATCAAGAATTCTTGCGTCACACTATTAGTGGTAAGAACTTCAAGAAATTATTTACATCAAATTGTGATAATAGTGAACTATCAAATTACATTAAGGAATTAATTATATAAAAACTGCCTTCGAGCAGTTTTTATATTGGATTTTCAGTTGATTTTTTTATTGTTTTTTGATATAATTGTGTTATATGTATAACATATAACACAAAAATTTTAATTAAATATGATATTAACTTGTATTTAATTAAAATAAAAATATAATTTAAGGAGATTAAATTCGTGGTTGATGATTTGAAAGTAACTAATGACTATGGCGCTGGACAGATTCAAGTATTAGAAGGACTAGAGCCTGTTCGTAAGCGTCCTGGTATGTATATTGGATCTACTGATGAGAGGGGTCTACATCATTTGGTAACAGAGATAGTGGACAACTCTATTGATGAGGCACTAGCAGGATATTGTAATGAGATCGATGTGACAATTAATGAAGATGGCTCAGTGAGTGTACTCGACAATGGTCGTGGTATCCCTACAGGTATTCACCCTAAGGAAGGTATTAGTGCTGCAGAACTAGTGCTCACTAAATTGCACGCTGGTGGTAAATTTGGCGGCGGTGGATACAAGATATCTGGAGGATTACATGGTGTAGGTTTGTCAGTAGTTAATGCACTAAGTGAGACGCTTATTATTGACATCTACCAAAATGGCAATCATCACCATCAAGTATATCATAGAGGTATTCCTGAGGCGAGACTGGCTGTTGTTGATACTGTACCTGAGAATAAGACTGGTACTATGGTTACATTTAAACCAGATAAGGAGATCTTCCCTATTACTGAGATCAACTATGACGTATTGAAATCTAGACTAAGAGAGATCGCTTTCCTTAATAAAGGACTTCGCATTACCATAACAGATAAGCGTGAAGGTAAAGAACAAGAGAATATCTATCAATTCATGGGTGGTATCCAAGAGTTTGTAGCAGACCTTACTGCTAATAAAAATTGTGTATTCCCTGAACCTATCTATGTGGACAAGATTTATAAATACAAGAGAAAGAATGAGAACGGCGAGAGTCTAGAAGCAACTACTGAGATCGAGTTTAGTTTCCAATTCACTGATACTTATACTGAGAATCTTCATAGTTATTGTAACAATATCAATACAGAAGAAGGTGGTAAGCACGTAGACGGATTTAAGAATAGCCTTATGAAGATCGTCAACGACTATGCTTACGAGAATAAACTAGTAAAAGATAAGAACAAACTAAGCGGTGAAGATACTCGTGAAGGTATTGTAGCTGTTATTTCAGTTAAGGTAGAAGAACCACAATTTGAAGGTCAGACTAAGACAAAATTAGGTACTGATGAGATCAAGGGCTTCACAGCTAAGGCGATGGAGGAGTGCTTTAAGGATTATCTAGAAGAACACCCTAAAGAAGCTAAAGAACTAATCAACAAATGCTTATTGTCTCAAAAGGCGAGAGAAGCTGCTCGTAATGCTAGAGAAAATACTCGACGTATGAGTGCTATGGAGTCTATGGCTTTACCTGATAAATTTGCTGATTGTAGCTGTAGAGATGCTAGCAAGTGTGAAGTGTTCATTGTAGAGGGTAACTCTGCGGGTGGTACGGCTAAGACTGGTAGAGATAGAAATTTCCAAGCGATTCTTCCGCTTCGTGGTAAGATCTTAAATGTAGAGAAAGCAAGAGCCGATAGAGTATTTAATAACGAAGAGATCAATACAATGATCACAGCATTTGGTTGTGGAATACTAGAAGAGTGTAATCCAGATAAACTTCGTTATGACAAAGTTGTAATCATGACAGATGCCGACGTAGATGGTAGTCATATTGCGATATTGATGCTCACATTCTTCTATAGATATATGAGACCACTTATTGAGACGGGACATATATATATCGCTCAACCACCACTTTATAAACACGTAAAGAATAAGAAAACATTCTATTATTACACCGAAGAAGAGAAAGATATTGGTGTAGGTAGTGAATCTAATCCTGATATCCAACGTTATAAAGGACTAGGAGAGATGGATGCGGATCAACTATGGGATACTACTATGAATCCAGAGACCAGAACACTCAAGAAAGTAACAATGAAAGATGAAATTACTTGTAATGAGTTGTTCGATATATTAATGGGCGATCGTCCTGATGCTAGAAGAGAATTTATTACTAAATATGCTACATTAGTCAAGAATGAAGACCTTGATGTATAGGAGATGAGATGAAAGATAGAGATATTTTTGAGAAAATTGACAATACCAGATATATAGACATCGATGTTGAACATGAGATGAAGAAGTCTTTCATCGAGTACGCGATGGCGGTTAATGTATCACGTGCTATTCCAGATGTAAGAGATGGATTAAAACCTGTACATAGACGTATCTTGTATTCCATGAATGAGATTGGATTGACGTCTGATAAACCATTTAGAAAATGTGCGAAGATTGTCGGTGATGTGTTAGGTAAATATCACCCACACGGTGATAGTTCGGTGTATGATGCACTAGTTCGTCTAGCACAGGATTTCACCATTAATGAACCATTAATCGATGGACACGGAAACTTCGGTAGTGTGGATGGCGATGATGCTGCGGCATATCGTTACACAGAGGCAAGACTTAGTAAGATAGCTAGTGAATTACTTCGCGATATCAATAAAGACACAGTAGACTTCTATCCAAACTTCGATGCATCTACTGTACAACCTAGAGTGTTGCCAAGTAGATTCCCAAATCTGCTAGTAAATGGTAGTGATGGTATTGCTGTAGGTATGGCGACTAATATTCCTCCACACAATCTTAATGAAGTAATCAACGCAGTCCTTGCAATGATAGACAATCCAAATATCACGATTGATGAATTGATGGAATATATTCCAGCACCAGACTTCCCTACAGGCGGAGAGATCTTGGCGAATAATGCTATCAAACAAGCATATCGTACTGGTCATGGTGGCGTGGTAATGCGTGCCAAGACCGAGTTTGAAACTTTTGACGATGGCAAACGTTGGAGAATAGTAGTTCGTGCTATTCCTTATCAGGTAAACAAGGCAAGACTTGTAAAGCAGATTGCGACACTAATTAAAGAGAAAAAACTTGACGGCGTTACATACGTAGGCGACCAATCTTCTGGTCGTGAAGGTATGAGAGTGGTAATTGAATTAAGACGTGATGCGAATCCGCAGATTATTTTGAATCAATTATACAAACAAACACAATTACAATTATCTGCAGGTATTACATTGCTCGCATTGACTGATGGAGAGCCTAAGATATTGAATCTCCAAGAGATAATTTTCCATTATTTACAATTCCAAAGAGAAGTAATTACTCGTAGAACAAAATATGATCTCAATAAGGCAGAAGAAAGAGCCCACATTTTAGAGGGATTAGTAGTAGCGGTCAACAATATTGACGAAGTAATTCAGATTATCAAGAAGAGTTCAGATAGACAAGTGGCTATGAAGAATCTTCAAGATAAGTTTGGTTTGTCAGAGCGTCAAGCGAATGCTATCTTAGAGATGAAATTAAGTAGACTCACTGGTCTAGAGATAGAGAAACTTAAAGATGAATTAAAAGAATTAGAGTTGGCAATAGAACATTACAAGGCAATCCTTGCAGATCCTAAACGTGTAGACGATATTATCAAGGAAGAATTAACTGAAATTAAGACTAAATATCCTACTCCACGTAAGACTGAGATAATAATGGATTACAGTGATATTGATATAGAAGATCTTATCGATCGTCATGATGTAGTGATTTCACTTACTAGTCAAGGTTATATTAAACGTCTTCCTGTAACTGAGTACAAATCTCAGCATAGAGGCGGTCGTGGCGTGAATGCTCACAAGACTAAGGAAGAAGATAACATTAGAGATATGTTTGTGGTTAATAGCCATGATAATATGATGATGTTTAGTGATTATGGTAAAGTGTATGTGATGAAAGCATATATGATTCCAGAAGCTGGCCGTCAGAATAAGGGTAGAGCATTAGTAAATCTATTACCACTCGAAGGCGAAGAGCGAATTACCAACATTATTCGTATGGCTAAGGGTGAGGATAAGTCGCTAGTATTGGTTACTAAGAATGGTATTATCAAGAAAACTAAGATGAGTGAGTATGACAATGTTCGTAAAAATGGTAAGATTGCTATCAAGATGTTAGATGATGATAAATTAATTAGCGCTCAAGTAGTTAGCGATGGTGATGAACTATTGATGATGAGTGATAATGGTAAGTGTCTAAGATTTAGAGAAAAAGATATTCGTAAGATGGGTAGAACATCTGTCGGTGTGAAGAGTATGAAGATCGATGAAGGTGAAAGTATTGTAGATCTAGTAGTATTGAATCCTGATATTGATATTCTTACTGTTACAGAGAAAGGCTATGCTAAACGTACTCGTCCAGAAGAATACAGACTTCAAAGTCGTCGTGGTAAAGGAATCAAAGCGGGAGTATTCAACGAGAAGACTGGTAAAGTAGTGGCTGTTAGACCTATTACTGCTGATAATGATATATTGGCAATCTCGGCAGAAGGTGTAATGATCAGAATACACGCAGATACTATTAATTTAGTAGGACGTACTAGTCTAGGCGTGAAACTAATGAAAGTTAGTGCTCAAGATTCTGTAGTAAGTGTTGCGGTTGTAGAGCGAGATAATTCTAATGACGAAGAAATTGAAATTGTAGAAGAAAAAGAATAAAACTATCAAAAAATAGCGAAAAATTAGTAAATTTCGCTATTTTTTA
>JBKSNA010000005.1:0-5341 GCA_046882085.1 Clostridia bacterium | reverse complement strand
TAGGAGAAATTATGGACACCAAACAATTTGTTTATCATATTAAATATTGTTATCCGAATCTAGTAGATGTATATGTGAAGAATGGCGATTATATTGTGGCACAAATGAATTTTGGGTTTAAAGGTAATAAATGTAATCTTTTTGTGATTCATGTAGAAGATCAATATCGTAGATTAGGTATCTCTAGTAAAATGTTACAGATCCTAGAGAATGAATGCTATAATGAAAATGTCAATGTAATAGAAGGTAGATATTGGCCAGAAAATGAAAATGCTCAATTTATGTATGAAAAAAATGGTTATTCTATTTATGAAGATGGGAATGAGAAGTATATAGTTAAAGTAGGTATATCTACATATGATGTTTCAGATCTCGATATAGTAATGCATAATGAAGATCTTAAAGCCTTAGATGTATAATTTGGTTGTTTTAGCTCATAATACACTTAGGGGAGGGTGTATGAGCGTAAATAGTAAGAGAAAATTATCAGCTATAGTATATTACACATTGGCTGGTCTAGCACTTATTATGGCAGGTTTCTTCACATATTGTTTGATTGTGAAAGATGTCGTGATGTGGGCTAAAGTGATTTACTTCATCTGGATTGGCTTTGTGGTAGGTGTAATAATTTTCGATATTATTAGTACTAGTACAGGCGAAGGCAAGATGGTCTCTGGATTAATCATTTATGTCTTGAGTATATTGTCTGTAGTAATGGCGGGAATACTATATTTCATCAATGTAGGACCTGCAGGACTAGCAACTGAATTCTTCGATCTATTTATCTCTATCGCGTTCGTATCATTAATCACTAGTGGATTCTTGATTGCTACATGGTGTGTTGGTGAATCTCTAGTAGAACACGTTACAGCGGATAGAGAAATCGGTAGAAAAAACTAAAAAATGGTCGAATATCGACCATTTTTTCATATTATAAACTAAAACCACCATCTACTGTAATGATTTGACCTGTAATGAAATCTGCACGATCACTACATAGAAATTCTACAATGTTGGCTATATCTTTAGGCGTGCCTATTCTTTGAAGTGGTGTATTGTCTATAATGTCTTGTAGATCAGATTTGTTGATATTAGCATTCATTTTGGTGTCAATTAGTCCAGGACATACCGCATTGACTGTGATACCAGAGAAACCTAATTCTTTCGCCAAAGATAGAGTAAAACTATTAATTGCTCCTTTGCTAGCGGAATATAGACTCTCCATACTTGCGCCGACTACACCCCACATTGATGAAATGTTTACAATTCTACCAAACTTCTCACTAATCATATATTTAGACACTAATGCGGTAGTCATTATAGTACTTTTTAGATTAGTGTCTAGTAGTCTAGAATAGTCGGCATCGGTAGTATCTTGAATTTGTTTAATAAGAGAAACGCCAGCGCAATTTATTAAATAATCAATACTCGCAAACTTATCAATAATTGATCCTACCATATTTGATAGTTCTTGAGAGTTAGTTAGATCACATTTATACACAACTATTTCTGTAATTGTGGATAACTCTTTTTCTAATTTTTTTATTTCTTTTTCGTTATTGTTGTAGATTAAAAATAATCTATATCCAAGCGGTGCGAATGTGCGGGCAATTTCACTACCTATGCCACCGCTAGCACCTGTAATCAATATATTTTTCATATTGTTATTATAACACAAATTTTTATTTTAGCAAGGAAAAATTATATAAAATATTGACATTAAAATAGTAAAATATTATAATATAAATATGAAAAAGATTTTAAAGGTAATTATTATATCAATATTGGTACTAGGAGTTATTGCTGGTACTTGTTATATTTTCTATAAAAATATGAAACCAGAGAAAGATCCTATCGTCTTAGTAGACTACATTAAATCTGAAGAAAAAGTGAAATTTAATCAAGGATTGGCAGATGTGGATTGGTATTTATCCACAGTGGGGGATAATCGTTTGGATTTGATGTTGGTTGCACATGACAATCTAGATAGTATTATGAATAGTCTTAGTGTTTACGTCGTAGCAGATGGTGGCAAGATCATGGATCAGGGTGTAATTAATGCTTTAAATAATGTTAGTGGCGCTAGATCTAATACTCAAGCAATGATTAATGAGTACAAGATCAAGACTACATCTCCATTCTTCCCTATGTCATTAGGTGCTAATGATCTATACGAACAGGCCAGCGAATATCTTACCAAATATGCTAGATTGGTGATTGAGATCAATGATTACGTTAGAGATCTAGGTATCAATACTGAGTCTGATCCTAAATTTAATATGTTTGATTTATATGCAAATATCGTATCAGGCGCATTTGAAGAAGTAACAATTTTAGATGGTTCTTTATCGTTGATTAAAGATAGTGCGAATATATCGTTAGTTAATAATCATTTTAAGATTAATGGTAATTATTTAGATATTAGTTCTCCATTTGCCAAGGCAACGAATGACTTTAATGCGTATTATTCCAAGTGTGATAAAAAAGAATTTGCTAAGAATTTCGCCAATAACATAAACAATGTTCAATCAATCGTGGTAGGAGAAAATACCAACGAAGAAATAGCAACATTCTACTATAAGAGAATGTGTGGATTAGGAGTGTAATATGAAGAAAATTTTATGTTTAGTTTTATTAGTGCTCCTAATGCCTTGTGTGGCAGTATTCAATGGCTGTGGAGACAAAGGATATAAATTATCTAATGCGACAACTGCTATTGCTGATATGGATAAATATCAGTCTGTAGTAGTAGAAGATGCCACTGTGAGATTTTCGTATGATAGTTTTACTAGCGGAGAGTCTAAGTATATCAATGATATATTGGCTACCAACATTAAGCCTTATTCATACCTAAAGGATTATAACAATTTATTCAATAATATTATGGCATTCACATTTGAATATTTAGATGAATGTGCCAACGATGATATTGACGTACCTAAGGATATTAGGAATAGATTAGAAAGTCAATTAGCATCACTTGATAATGATATTGCTAATGTGGATACTGCTACTATTGGTTGGGCAGATGCTGTCTACGGTGCGGGATCTAATATTGCTAGTTTAGTAAGTGTTGCTAAGTTTAAGAATTTATTAGTATTCTATGATGATTTATTTATCAGTGCATCAAATGTAGCCAATACTGTATCAACAATATACTTTGGATATATATTAAATGATGCTAATCCAAATTATTATGATATCAATCTTGCAGATTTCGATGCTAGTATGGTGGCGAATAAATTGGAAGCTAGAATTTTAGATCAATTGAGCAATATTACACAAGTATATATTGAGAAAAATATTAGAGGTGGAGATCTAGCAGATCAGTTGACAGATGTTACAGTTGACTTTGGTAATCTAGATCTAACTCAATACAATGCTCGTATTCAAGCGATCGCTAATAAATTAACTGTGAACGAGCAGACTATTGCTCGTGCTAATGCTAATAAAGAGAATTTTTATAATACTGCTATAGAATTGTATAATATACAAGAAGTATTAGCAGATAATGGTAGTATATTTATCAAGGCTTGCAATGATATAGAATACAAGAAAATGGTGGCAGATGATAATGCTTCTAACTATGATAAAATGTGTGTTGAGATTATTGATAGCCATGATAATTTAATCAGTCAATATAATGAGATTTTAGCTAGATTATTGACTATGATGGGAGTGTAAAATGACTGAAAAAGAGTATATAGAGTTAGCTAACCTTTTGTATCCTGGTGTACAGGATACCTCTTTTTACTTTGATAAATATCCTGTTCGTGATACCAAGGGAGAGATTACTAGGGTAGCACCAAGTCCAACAGGATATCTTCATATAGGTACTTTGTATCAGGCAGTAATAGACAAAATGACAGCAGAGAAGACAGGCGGTACGTTTATCCTAAGGCTAGAAGATACTGATGGAAAAAGAGAAATTCCTAATGCGGGACAAATTGCATATGATTCATTATGTAAATTTGGATTTGGTCCGCATGAAGGATACAGAGGGAACCTAGAAGAAATTGGAGACTATGGTCCATATGTTCAGAGTAAGAGAGTAGATATTTATCGTCCTTTCGCTCATGAGATAGTTAAACGCGGTAGAGCTTTCCCGTGTTTCTGTACTGCTACGAATGGTAAAGAAGAGATATTAAAAAGACGTGAAGAAGAACTCGAGAATAGTAGCGACCTAGAGGTAAAAGATCCTTGTAGAGATTTGACTCTCGCTGAGATTAAAGAAAATCTAGCACAAGGTAAACCATATTGCTTAAGATTGCGTTCAATGGGAGATGGTGAGAAGACTATCGAGTTTACAGATGAAATCATGGGCAAACGAGAAGTTCGTCAAAATACTAAAGATGATGTGTTGATCAAATCGAATGGTATACCTGTATATGCATTTGCTCATATTGTAGATGATATTCTAATGCATACTACTACAGTAGTACGTGGTCAAGATTGGTATCAAAGTCTACCTGTACATTTAGAGTTGTCTGAAGCTTTTGGTTACAAGCCATTCAAGTATGCGCATACACCGAATATATCTATCATAGATGAGAATACAGGGAATAAGAGAAAACTAAGTAAGAGAAAAGACAACTTCGCAGATGTGCGTTTCTTCCTACGAACAGGCTATCCTACAGAAGTAGTTATTGAATATTTGTTGAATTTACTCAATAGTGATTTTGAGATTTGGAGAAAGAATAATCCTAACGTTCATTATTCAGAATTTCCATTTAGTATCAAGAAGATTGGAGTAACTAATCCAATGTTTGATTGGGCGAAACTTAACGATATTAGTAAAACTATTATTTCTAGATATTCAGCAGAGCGAGTTTATGACGAATTAAAGAAATGGGCGAGAGAGTGGGATACTGATTCATTGAAGATCATCGAAGAGAATAAAGATACACTTCTAAAAGTATTCGCTATTGATCGTGGTGGAGATCGTCCTAGAAAAGATATTACATTCTATAGCGAAGTATTAGGTCTATATAATTATGTATTGCCAAACTTTGATCCTAAGTTTACATTTGAGTTAGGGCAGGTGAAGAAAGATAATCTTATTGATTTCTTGAATCATTATGCTGAGAACTATCAGGTGGCGGAAGATAATCAATCTTGGTTTGAAGATCTTAAGACTAAGGCTAGTGAATTTAATTTCGTAGATAACAAAACTTACAAATTAGATCCTACAGCATACGCAGGCAATGTAAGTGATGCGTCTAAATTTATTCGACTCGCCATCACAGGTAGAGAGAATAGTCCAGAGTTATATTCTATAATGAAGATTATTGGCAAGAATGAAGTGAAGAATAGAATTACTAACATAATTGAATATATCAAA
>JBKSNA010000004.1:0-13936 GCA_046882085.1 Clostridia bacterium | reverse complement strand
GTTGTCGTCAACAAGTTTATATACACCATCTTGCTGATCGATTATCTTAGTCTGACCATTGAGTATTTTAGCACGATCTAATGCCGAAATTTCAAGTATCGGGTAATCTAATATTTCATTTAATGATATTAGTTTAGTCGATATGTTGTCTTTGTTTAATTCATCAATTTTTAGACATTCATCAAGATTGATCTGATCTATTGATGTACGAACTAGTGATGTCATTACTGCAACTGTTTTTAGTTCACTCGCTATATCTCTACCAATAGACCTAATATATGTGCCACTGCCACACTCTATCTCTAAGGTCAACTGTCTATTAACATAGCCTTTTATGGCAATATTATATATTTCGACTCTCTTAGGTTTCAATTCAAAATCAATATTCTGTCTAGCTAAATCGTATGCGCGTTTACCATTGATTGACTTTGCACTATATTTTGGCGGTATTTGATCGATAGAACCTATAAATTTAGGCAACACACTCTCAATATCCTCTCTAGACGGAATAATTTCACTAGTCGCCACTATCTCTCCTGTAGAATCAAGAGTATCAGTAGTCTGACCAAATTCAAAAGTCGCTATATATGTTTTTCTTTTCTCTTGCATCAGATCAAATAGTCTTGTAGCCTTACCGACTGTAATTAATAGCACTCCGGTCGCCATAGGATCTAGTGTCCCTAAATGTCCTACCTTGAAAGGTTTGACCATATGTTTGATCTTGTTAACCACGTCAAAACTAGTCCAATCCTTAGGCTTGTCAATCGCTATGATACCACTATTCATCATCTTCTTCCGGCTGGGTAGAATAAGTAATATTCTTCAAAATATTGTCTATCTTAGAAGAATACTCTTCTCTACCATCTAAGAAAAACTCCAATCTAGGTGTTATTCTTAGTTTGATCATTTTTGATAATTTACTACGAATAAATCCGCCCGCACCTTTGATACGAGCGAGGATTTCTTCGCTGTCCGTATTACCCATAGATGTAATATATACTCTGCAATATGATAAATCTGGTGTAACAGATACTTCTCTCACGCCTATCATTGCATCAATCTGCGGATCTCTAAGGTCGTTGTCAATGATATGTGATACTGCTTTTTGAATCTCACTATTGATTCGCTCTAGTCTAACATTCTTCATTAATCATCAATCCTTTTAAGTGTATAACACTCAATAATATCTCCATTCATTACATCATCATAGTTGGTCTTGATACCACACTCTCTATCTTTGCCTGCTTCTTTCACATCGTCTTTCACGATCTTGAGCGACTTGATCTCAGTAGTAGTTACCAACTCTCCATTACGATATATCTTAGCGTGCTCGCCACGTATAATCTTACCATCTCGTACCATAGATCCTGCTACTATACCAGCACTAGAAAGTTTGAATACCGCGATTACTTCAGCACGTCCAAGATATACTTCTTCGTACTTAGGCTCTTTCATGCCTTTGATCACTCTTTCTATCTCGTCTAATAATTCATAGATGATCTTGTAAGAGTATATTTTGATCTTCATACGCTCGGCTACAGTCTTCACTTTGCTGTCTTGACCAATATTAAATGCCACTACCATAGCATTAGATGCGTTAGCTAATATTAAATCACTTTCGCTGATAGCTCCTACACCACTATGAAGTATGTTAATCTTAACCTCTTCATTTTGAAGTTTCATCACAGATGCTTTGATCGCTTCTAGTGAGCCATGTACATCAGTCTTGAGAATAACGTTCAAGATCTTCATATCCTTCTCGCTAGTCTTCTGTAATAAATCTTCAAGTGTATTACCACCACTACCTTTGATAAGGTCTTCTTTGATCTTCGCTTTTCTATCTTCTACGATCTGCTTAGACAATTTCTCGTCAACAACTGTGAATACTTCTCCTGCACTAGGTACTTCATTGAATCCAAGTACGGTAACAGGCATTGATGGACCTGCAAGTTTTACTTGCTTATTATTCTCGTCTACCATAGCCTTAACTTTACAGATGCTTGTACCTGATACAATAGTATCTCCTATATGAAGAGTACCGTCTCTTACAATAAGCGAAGCTATTGGGCCTCTACCTTTGTCTAGTCTCGCCTCTATAATAGTACCGATAGCATGAATATTCGGATTCGCCTTGAGTCCTTGTACATCGGCTACTAAAAGAATTGTTTCTAATAATTTATCAATACCTTCGCCGGTCATAGCAGAGATCTTACAGATAATAGCATCTCCACCCCACGCTTCAGGTAATACATTGTGCTCAGCTAATTGTTGTAATATTCTATCAGGATTAGCTTGTGGCTTATCCATTTTGTTAATAGCTACTATCATAGGGATGTTAGCAGACTTAATGTGATTAATAGCTTCTACAGTCTGAGGCATAATACCATCATCTGCCGCTACGATAAGGATAGCAATATCTGTAACAGATGCACCTCTCGCACGCATAGCAGTGAAGGCTTCGTGTCCTGGAGTATCAATAAATGTAATATATTTGTCGTCTACTTTTACCTTGTATGCGCCAATAGCTTGAGTAATACCACCTGCCTCTACAGATGTTACCTTAGTCTTACGAATGTAATCTAGTAGACTAGTCTTACCATGATCAACGTGTCCCATTACTGTAACGATAGGTGGACGAACTTCTGCTTCTTCATCAGAATAAGATTTCATATCTTTTTGAATATCTAGAAGTTTTTCTTCACTAGTCTTATCTAGTTTTTGTTGCAACTCTATTCCCATATCAGACATTACTAATTCAGCAGTAGCGAAGTCGATAGTAGAATTGATAGTCATCATCATACCTAATAGCATGAATTTCTTGATAATCTCGCTAACAGGCTTACCACTTACTTCAGAAAGCAATTTAACTGTAATGGTTTCTGTAGTAATAATCGCTGGACCTTGTGGTCTAACTACCACGTTCACAACAGCGTCTTTTTTCTTAGTCTTCACTTTACGATTGATAGTTCTGTCTTCATCAGCACCTAAATCAATCATTCCTCTCTTCATAAGATCACGCTTGCTGTATGCACGTTTCTCTTCAAATCTCTCACCTTCTTTCTTCTTAGTGAAGTTTCTAGCTGGTGTTGCTGTTATTACAGGCTGAGCATAGTTGATCTGAGGACGTTTGTTCGCATTATCCTTATTGAAAGGAGGTCTTTGGCCTGGCTTGAAGTTAGGATTTTGACTATTGAATGGTCTCGTTCCATTTTGATTAGGTCTACCATTATTATTGAATGGTCTTTTACCTGCGAAATTTTGACCATTTTGATAAGGTGTTCTATTATTGAAATTATTATTAGGCCTTTTCTCTCTATTATATTGATTCGGAGTGTTACCTCTAGGAGTATTTCTTGATTGATCTCTATTGGGCTGAGGATTAACTCTTTCTATTTTAGGAGTTTCCACCTTCACTGGCTCAACAATAGGCTCTGGAGTTTTTTCTTCGACTGGTTTAGCGGTCTTAATTTTCGTTTCTTCGATCAAAAGATGAGACTCCTT
This sequence comes from Clostridia bacterium, assembly GCA_046882085.1. Classification (GTDB taxonomy): domain Bacteria; phylum Bacillota; class Clostridia; order Christensenellales; family UBA1242; genus Onthoplasma. The sequence goes on along the minus strand of JBKSNA010000004.1, from coordinate 10,435 downwards.
CTCCTTAACGGCACGAGTCAAACTAGTCAACTCTGTCTTTAGATTGTAAAATTTCTCTGCAAGGTTAACAAACATTTTGTCCCTAACCATTGCTTGTAATTGTTTAATGGATCTATTAAATTCTTGATTCTTATTTTCGTTAGCCAATCTCGATCATCTCCTTATTATTCTTTATTGCATCGCTTAGACTTAAGTCTGTAATGCCAAATATCTTAATATCGTCCATTTTTGTTAATGTCGATAGTTTCGGCTTAGTGATTATACACTCACAGCCATGTTTGGTCGCTATATTTTGTGCCAAATCTTTCAAGTTTTGACTCGCTGTATCGCATACTAATACCAAATGTAATGGCTTAGTATAATGCTTGAGCGGTGTCTGACCTGCTACGTATTTCTTAGATTTGATAGCGAATCCTATATAACTAATTATTTTGTTCATAATCTCCTAATTGATCATAAATGGAATTATCCAAATTTGATTTGAAGGCTCTGTTTAATAACCTTTTCTTTATCGTAAGTGAAATACAATCTGCATTATTGCAAACATATGCTCCACGTCCACCAAGTTTATGGCGAAGATCCATCATTATTTCATCACCAATCTTAGTAACTCTTAGCATCTCTAATTGATTCTTACACTCACGACAAGCTACACATTTTCTAATTTGTTTAATGTGCATTGGTGCTCCTACTCGTCTATATCGCTAAAGAAGTCATCATCTAATATAATATTAGCAGTATTAGCACTAACTACATCATTAACTTTTGGTTGCTCTACAGCATTAGTAGGTTTCACATCAATCTTGTAGCCAGTAAGTTTTGCAGCTAGGCGAACATTGTGTCCACCTTTACCGATTGCTAGAGATAATTTATTCTCAGGCACTATCACATTAGCAATACCACTAACAGTGTCAACAGTTATTTCACTTACTTCTGCTGGACTAAGAGCTGCTACAATGTAGTCTGCTGGATTCTCGCTATAGTTTATAATATCGATCTTCTCGCCATTTAATTCATTGACTACTGAATTGATTCTTGCTCCCTTATTACCAATACAAGCACCTACAGCATCTAAATTAGCTACGCTAGTAGACACAGAGATCTTGGTACGAAGACCTGGCTCTCTCACTATTCCTACAATAGATACTTCGCCATTATTTAATTCTGGTACTTCCATCTCTAATAGCATCTTTACGAAGTTAGGGTGTGTACGGCTCACTTGCACTACTGTACCACGGAAGTCATCTTTGATATGTCTAACGTATACTTTCACTCTATCGCCTGGTTTGAAATTGTCAGTAGACAACATATCTCTCTTAGTAAGCAATCCCTCTAGAGTAGTACCACCAATCTCTAGATAAATATTGTCAATGTCCAATCTCTTAACATTAGCAATAATGATCTTACCTTCTTTCTCTGCGATATCTTTGTAGATAGATTGTTTTTCTATTTCTTTGATCTTCTGAGTGATTACCTGCTTAGCAGTCTGCACTGCAATACGATTGAAATCCTTAGTAGCCACTTTCTTCATCACCATATCACCAATCTTGTAAGAATGCTTGATCATCTTGGCATCTTCTAGACTGATCTCTTTGTCTTCGTCCTCTACTTCTGCTACTACAGTCTTGTATGAGTATGCTTCGATAGAATGCTTCTCAGGATTCAACTTCACCATAGCACTACCGTCTCTCTTGAGCGCAATTGTCAATGCCTGCTCCAACATAGAAACAAATTCTTCTTTGCTAATTCCTCTCTCTGCCTCTAAATCATTTAGTGCTTCAAAAAAATCTTTATTAATCATATTTTCTCCTTAAAACTCAATATATGGTGTGATATAAGCAATATCATCACTATTAATAGATATATTCTCGTCGTTAATATTGAATATTACACATTTTTCATCGCGCCCTTTTAATGTAGCGACGAACTCTTTTCTATCATCAATCTTGCGATACAACTTCACATTGACAAGCTTATCCATATATTTCTTGAATTGCCAATCATACTTTAGTGGCTTATCCAATCCATATGATGACACATCTAATACATATGACTCATCGTTGGTAGGATTGAGCTCTTCCAACTTGTCATCTATAAGTCTATTCACTTCGACACAATCTTCAAGTGTAATACCTGTATCTTTGTCAATGTAGACTATTAGGTGCATACCATCATTTTTCTTAGTATACTCTACTTCTACTAAGCGAATATCTCCTGTAAATAATGGTGAAATGCTATCGTATACAATATCTGCAACTTTCATATCTCTCCTTACAAACAAGTAGGAGTGGCACCGGCCACTCCTAGTAATCATGTGTATTATAACACATTAAATTAAATTAATCAATACTTTTACATCAATTTTATGAAAACTTTTGCAGTAGCGGTAGCATCATTGATCGCTCTATGAGCATTATCTAATATTATGTTTAATTTCTCTACCACTGTTCCTAACTTATAATTCTTTAATCCTGGCAATTTTGTTTTAGCCATTTCGATAGTATCCACTAGTTGATTGTCAAAATTGTATGCTAATTTCTTAGATATAGCATGAATAAATCCTATGTCAAACGAGATATTGTGCGCCACCATTGTAGTACCATGGCAAAACTTATAAAAATCTGGTAAAACATAATTAATACTTGGAGCGTCCTTAACCATTTCATCATTGATACCCGTTAGATCGATAATCTCTTTTGGAATACTCTTAGACGGCTTCACGAAAGTTGAGAATACTTCATCTATTCTACCATTTTTGATCTTACACGCACCTATCTCAATTATTTCATCTTTGCTTGATTCTAATCCTGTAGTCTCTAAGTCAAAAACTACAAATTCTCCATCAAATACTTTGTCATCGTCATCAAATAAACCACTCTGCTGATAGTCTACAAATTTTTCAGGCATGACTGTATGATATTCTTCGTTCACGTGCTTAAAGGCAGATTTGATTTCTTCCCGCTTGTATTCACAGCGAGCAATAGACTGACTAGTAAAATTTAGTTTGCCATTATATTCTCTAAAAGAACCAAATGTACATATTTTCATACCGACTTCGATAAGATCTCCCTTTAGTTCGTCATTACCCTTCGGGAAGATTGAACAATAAAGGATTTTTCCTTCATTTTTTATAGCAAAGCTATAAAATGCATGATCTATCTCTTTTGTTTCGCCATTTTTGGTTGTCTTTCTCTTGTATGTACGCTTTTGATTACTAACCACTTCACCGCAGATCACAACATTCTCAATCGGAGAAGTAATCTTAGTAAAATCAACTGCTAAGTTATAATCATTCTTACCTATAATATTAGTAATATTGGACAATTCATATACGGTTTTTTCTTCAGCTTCTCTAATGCTAGACATTAATTCCATATTCTTCTTAATTAAGTCTTCCGTAGGCAATTCATCATCTTTTCGATCGAAAACTATCTCAAATTCTGCCAAGAAACTATCTTGTAATTTATCTGCTACTAATTTCTCACGATTTAGACTCTTCGCATATTCATAATTTGTCGGAGACAATCTAAGACTTACTCTCACTCTCATATCCACTATATCTACTGATACATCATCATATGTGAAATTTTTAGACAGCGCTGGGAAGTCATTGATAATCGTCATATATGTATGATTCGCTATAGCACGTTTATCTAGTGGACATTTAACGAATGCTAACTCATATTTGACATAATCGCCTACAAGATCCCTAATCTTAGTCATTAGAGTGGTTCTATTCTCTTCTGTCGGCAGGAAACTTTCAGGATTATATAAAAAATTCATTGTGCATATGTTATTCTTCTCTGAATATGTCGCATCTCTAAACTTTAATCCATTAAATATTGTATCTAATATCTCTATTCCTTCTCTCATACTAGCATTATAACAAAAAAAAATAGAAGTGTCAATGCACTTCCATTTTCTTATAAGACGAATTGTAAAATATCTACAACTATAACGAATAATAGTAATACAATCAATCCTATATTGTTTACGGTATTTATTACTTCTTGTTTTACAGGTTTCTTCCTAATCCATTCAATAGCTACGAATATCATTTGGAATCCATCTAGCGCAGGTATAGGTAATAAATTGAATACCGCTAGATTGACTGAGATCAATGGCAATAACAACAATAGATAACTAAAACTAATTTGTGTATAGGTCGATATCATATTGATTGTGGTTACAGGTCCGCCTAATGATGTTATTGCTAATTTACCTGTTATTAGCTGACCAAGAATAATCAGCATCTTCCATGCCCATTTGAACGAAAATGGAATACATTGAATGAGCGCTTCGCCAAAACTGTATTTATAATTACCGATCTCGAATTCGCCATTATTCTCATTGCTATTTAAGAACGACCAACCTATATATTCTCCACTAGAATCATATACCACATTAATATAAGCGTCTATTGATTTCTTATCCCCATCTCTACGAATGTCAAGTTTAATAGGAGATGTTACCATATAATAAGTCTTGTTTTCTTTGGTATAAGAATAATCATACTCGCCTGCATATGAGTCTTCATATTTCTCTACTACTATCTCGGTAAGTAAATTATTAAATGTATCGTCATATACAAAGTCAATCTTATGACCTTCTACTCCGTAGATCACATCTCCTGATTGTAAGATGTCATAATTGATATTATAATTAGATACTTTCTTAATCTCCACTAAATCATATCCAACACTAAGTAATAAAATAAATGAAAATATGATCGCGCTTAAAAAATTAAAGAATGCCCCGAAAAATAGTACTATTAATCTTTTCCAAGGCTTTTGATTATTGAATGCTTCTGGATTTTCTTTGTTTTCTTCACCTTCTCCCTCAAAAGCACAATACCCACCTAACGGAAAAACTCTCAGACTAATCAATTCACCATTTTTTCGTTTTTTCTGTAGTATTTTTGGACCAAATCCAACCGAAAATTCGTTTATTTTGAACTTTAATATTTTGCCAGCTGTATAATGTCCTAATTCATGAATTAGCACCATGAACAATAAAACAATTATGGCTACAAAAATGTAGCCAACATTGATCATTATTGAATTAAAACTAAGTAAATTTGACATATTTAATTAATATATGGTAAATACACTATAAATTATTCACAAATTATAACATTATCAATGTAACATACAAGAATACGAATACTGCTACAAAAGTCATAGCGTCTATTCTATCTAACATGCCACCATGTCCTGGGAAGATATTGCTACTATCTTTGATATTCGAGTATCTCTTGAGTTTACTTTCAAATAAATCTCCCGCCTGACCAAAGACAGATCCAAATAATCCTAGCAATAAGAAATGCCACCACGCTATACCATGCATATTAAGAATGGTAGACAATGCAGGAATGTAATATACTACCAAATATAGTAGCATAGCACCGACAATACCACCAATTAGTCCTCCCACTGCACCGCTAATAGTCTTGTTTGGACTAATACTTGGAGCTAGCTTTGGACCACGTAATTTACTACCTACGAAATATGCAAAAGTGTCTGTTATCATGGTAACAGCTACTATCATGATGATAAAGATTAGTGAGAAATATTTCCCTGCGAAAATATCTGAATGATTAATATTTAGGAAAAGTGAAAATAGAAATCCTGGATATATACAACCTACCAATGTATTGATACTTGTCATTAAGTTTGATTTGATATTCTTACCTTTACCTCTAATGATTTCATATAAGATCACTATCAAGAAATAACTAAATAATGCAGCAAATTCTACAATAGTAATCATAGGGAATTGATCTTTGGTAAAATTTTTGATACTTACTAACAATACAATATAATAAAAAACTGGATAAAGTGAAGTAAATATTTTATTATTAGGTTTATCCATCTTTTCTAATATATTAGATATCTCGAATCCTGCTACAATAGCGACAGAAACGATGAATATATCAAATATATAATCCCCTATAGAATAAGGTAATAATTTACTTAGAATGGCTAATGCTGTAGCAAAAAAAATATATAATCCTGTAATTACTCTTTGTTTCATTTTTATCCTTTTATTGCACCGAAGCGCCTATTCCTACGCATAAATATTTTTAGTGCCTTTATTAGATCTCTTTCTGTAAATGCTGGCCAATATTTCTTAGGGAAATACCATTCGCTATATACTGACTGCCAAGGCAAGAAATTACTAGTCCTATACTCGCCTGATGTGCGTATAATGAAGTCTACTGCAGGTAAATCTAAAGTATATAAATGCTTTTCGATGTTTTCTTGAGTAATTTCTTCTTTTGATTCAACCAATCTCTTCACCGAATCAACAATCTCTTGTCTACCACCATAATTGATGCATGGATTCAATATGAATCCTGTCTTATCTTTGGTGTCTGCCATTAATTTCTTGGCTTTTTTTCTTACTTCGATAGGTAGGCGTTCGTCGTCCATATCCCCGCAGATGTTAATTCGGACGTCTTTATCTAGATATTTGTCTGCATACTCATCTAGCATTTCATTAAACAAATTCATTAAATAGTCAACTTCTTCCTTCGGTCTATTCCAATTTTCCTTAGAGAAACAATATATAGACAAAGTATTAATTCCTAATTTTTGAATTAATTCAATGTGTTTTTTTAGATTATCGAAGCCAAATTTATGACCCACACTGCGACTAAGTCCTCGCCTCTTCGCCCAACGACCATTACCATCAATGATCAAAGCCAAATGTTTAGGCATTTTTGGATCATTTTTTATTTTGTCTATATTCAAGATTAGACCTCCATGATTTCAGCTATCTTTTTATCACAACTTGCATCTGCTTTATCGGTAAACATATCTAATTTCTTCTGTACATCTTTCTCGATAGTAGAATATTCGTCTTCGCTAATCTCGCTCTTCTTCTTCATATCCTTACATACATCTAAACAATCCCTACGAGAATTTCTCATAGCGATCTTGCATTCTTCAAGAAGACGCTTAGCATCTTTTGTATATTCTCTACGACGTTCTTCTGTCAGCATTGGGAAATTAACTCTAATTATCTTACCATCATCACTAACAGAAACACCTATGTTCGCAGCATCTATGCCGGCCTTGATATTCTTGATAGTGCTAGCGTCCCAAGGTGATATTACTAGCATTCTAGCATCTTGAACTGTAACATTACCAGTCTGATAGATAGGAGTCATCGTGCCATAATAATCCACCTTAATATTCTCTATCAACTTTGGATTAGCTCGACCCACTCTGATCATCATAAAATTATCAAGCAGACGATCATAATGCTTATTAAGATCATCTTCAAACTCCATAAGAGTCATTTCTAATTGTTCATTCATAATTATTCTCCTTAATTATAATAATAAACAATAATAAAAAAAATAGCAAGTAAAATTGCCATATAGACAGCATTTACATTGCTATTATTTATTAATTATTTTTTACTTTTGTCCCATTTGAGCAGCTACTTCTGCAGCGAAGTCCTCATTACGTTTCTCTAGACCTTCACCCATCTCCCAACGAATGAATCTAGCCACAGTGAACTTATCTCCTACTACTTTAGCAATTGTCATAGAATCATCTTTTACGAATTCTTGATTCATTAAGCAGTTCTCAGTGTAGAATTTACCAATCTTACCTGTAACGATCTTCTCTAAGATCTCTCTTGGCTTGTTAGCATTCTTCTCGTCATTTTGCATTTGAGCAATTAAAATTTCTTTCTCTTTAGCAATAACGTCAGCTGGAACATCAGATTCTCTGATATAAGTAGGATTAGCAGCAGCGATTTGAAGTGCTACATCATGCAACACATCTTCTCCACTAGTGAAAGGATTAGCATCGACCATAACGCCTACTTTACCACCCATATGGATATAAGATTCAATCTTACCTGTAGTCTCGAATACCTCGAATCTACGGATAGAGATCTTCTCACCGATAACAACTGTTTGATTAATGATATACTCACTAACTGTGCTACCATCTTCAAGTTTGCAAGCATTCAAAGCCTCTACATTAGCAGGTTTATCCTTAAGGATAACTTTCGCCACTGTGTTCACAATAGCACGGAAAGGTTCACCCTTAGATACGAAGTCTGATTCACAGTTTACTTCTAGAATCACACCACTATTACCTTCGATGCAAGCACCTACCATACCTTCTGCTGCAATTCTGCCTTGTTTCTTATCTGCCTTAGCGATTCCTCTTTCACGAAGAACTTCGATAGCCTTATCCATGTCGCCTTCAGTTTCTACCAATGCTTTCTTACATTCCATCATGCCTGCACCAGTCATGTTTCTTAATTCATTTACCATTTTTGCGGTAATTTCCATAAAATTTTCTCCCCAATTAATTAAATTTTTATTAAGCGTTCTCTGTCTCAGTATCTTCAGCTTTCTTTTCTTTCTTAGCTGGACGTTTCTTAGTCTCTTTCTCTTCAGCCTTCTCTTCTTCTTTCACGATCTCGCCTGTAACCATAGATTCCATAGATACATCTTCGTCGCTAGCTGTTAGATCGTGTAATACTACACCACCCTTAGCTTCTAGTATAGCGTCTGTCAATGCACTGATGATCAACTTAACTGAACCGATAGCGTCATCGTTAGCTGGAATACATACATCTACATCATCTGGATCACTATTAGTATCTACGATACCAACTGTAGGGATACCAAGACGTCTAGCTTCCTTCACTGCAATATGTTCAGTGTGTGGGTCTACCAAAATGATAAGACCTGGTACAGATGTCATATCCTTGATACCTGTAAGGTTGATAGCAAGTTTGTCTCTTTCAGCCTTTAGTTTGATTACTTCTTTCTTAGGTAGAAGTTCGAAGTCTCCAAGAGCCTCCATATTGTTAAGCTTGTTCATTCTGTCGATTCTCTTTCTAATTGTAGAGAAATTAGTAAGAGTACCACCTAACCAACGAGAGTTAACGTAGAACATATTAGATCTCTCTGCCTCTTGCTTAACTGTTTCGCTAGCTTGTTTCTTAGTACCGATGAATAGTACGTTAGCGCCTGCTAGCACTTTCTCTTTGATGAATACATAAGCTTCATCGATCTTCTTAGAAGTGTCCTCTAAGTTTAAGATGTGAATATCATTTCTATCTGTGAAGATATACTTCTTCATCTTAGGATTCCATTTCCTAGTTTGGTGGCCGAAATGACAACCTGCCTCCAATAATTGTTTCATTGAAATAACTGACATAAATATTTTCCTCCTGTTTGTCTACTTCCCTATTAGTCGTCTCGCTTTGAAACCATATAGGCAACAGTCAAGCGATCGTAATAGGTGCTTATTCATTGAACGAAATATATGATACCAAATAAAACCAAATTTGTCAACCATATTTTGTCAAGTTTATTTCCTTAACAGAAAAACAACTCGTACTGAGTTGCTTTTCTTAGTTATTATTCTTTATCTTCGTCGCCTTCTTCGATGAGCTTTTGATAGATTGTGAGTACTTCGTCGATGATGGCGTCATCGTTTACTACTGCTAGATCACCTTTCTCTTCGTCTATCTCAAATAGTACTCCTTCCCCTTCAGATACTCCTTGCATTGGAGTCAAAGGAATAAGGATAGCGTATAGACCATTGGTACGCTCTAATGGAATAACTGCTATCTGCTCGAATTCTATTGGCTTATTCTGATCATCGTATAATACTATATTGTCTGTATTTTTTTCATCTAATATTTGTTCTACTGGATTTTTTGCTTTCATGTATATACTTCCTTTTATTTTTATCTTTTACCATCTAAGTAATCTTGCAATATGATTGATGCTGCCACGCTGTCTAATTTTTCTTTTCTCTTCTTCCAATCTCGCTCCGTTTCTCTTAGCATGTCTTCGGCCATAATTGAAGACAGTCTCTCGTCTACAAAATGTATGTCTATATCTACCACTGCTGTCAATTTGTCCATAAATTCACGAGTAGACTTAGCTATCTCCTGCTCTTCCCCCTGCATATTCATAGGAAGTCCGCAAACTATCTCATCAACCTTCTTCTCATGAATTAAGTTGGATAAATAATTAAGATCTATATCTTCACCCTTACGCCTATATGTTTCAAATGGACTAGCCAAGAACTTAGTATCGTCAGAGAGTGCTATACCAATACGCGCCAAGCCAAAATCAAATCCCATTGCTTTCATGTTTTTATCATACCACAAAATTTATAAAAAGTAAATTGAAATCATGATAAATCAAAGAATTTAATTTTGTTGTACTTCATTAGATGTTTTATATAATTCTTTTCTAATATTTTCAATTCCATTTTTGTACAATAAGGATATATTACTGCGTGTTAGATTATATTTTTTTGCAATCTCAACAAAACCTTTCTCGTCCCCGTCTAAAAGTCCAAATCTCTCTAATATTACAGTTCTTTGTTTTTTAGTTAACTTTCTATTCTTACCTTTATTTTTTTTGAATATAATTTTTATTAGTTTA
>JBKSNA010000003.1:0-15630 GCA_046882085.1 Clostridia bacterium | reverse complement strand
GAATTCACAAGAACAATTGAGCATTTAGAATATATATTCAGTCATATTTCCAACTCAAATATTGGCGTTTGTTACGACGCAGGTCATGATCATTGCTATTTCAATGATATGTTTGATTGGGATTTATTCAAGAACAAGATTTTATTAGTCCATTTGCATGATAATGATGGTTCTAGTGATCAACATTTATTACCATATGATGGTACTATAGATTGGGATCTAATAACTAAAAATCTAAAGAAAGTAAATTATAATGGAGATATTATATTAGAAAGTTGCTATAGATATGATTATTTAAACATAAGCATAGATGAGTTTTACAAACTTAGTTTAGAAAGAGGTGAACACCTTAAATTATAAGCATTAATCATAGTAAGTTTAGACAAAGGATAGATATATGAATAAATTTTTTGGACATTTAGGTAAAATTATTAAGCATAGGCACAAAGTTTTTGTTTTGTGTTGCAAATGTGGACAATTTTGGAGAGGATTAGTACATGATATGAGCAAATTTTCACCTACTGAATTTTTCGAAGGGGTAAAATATTTCACAGACGGACATGGTTCTCCTATATCAAATTGTAGAACAATCAAAGGATACTCTAAGGCATGGATTCATCATGTGCATAGGAACAAGCATCATTTAGAATATTGGTACGACAAAGAGAATACGACTCAGATGAATATGCCTTACAAGTATGCTATAGAGTCAGTGTGCGATAAGATATCTGCTACTAAGTGTTATAGGGGAAAGGATTATAAGCCAGAAGACGTATTGGATCACTGGAATAGGACAGGATCTCGTGCCGACATGAATGATTCGATGCGAAAGTTTTTCACTAAAGTATTTACCGATCTAGTAGCACTAGGAGAGAAAGTGGTAGTGAATAAGAAGTATTTGAAGCAAACGTATTCTGAGATGGTAAAATAATGAAGTGAGTAAGGTGTACAGTATATATGAGAAAAAACATTGTAAAAAAGGCATTGAGAAGTTTGACTATGGCATTATTGCCAATTGTTTTATCGACGAGTTTAACATTATCTTTTATTCCTAAAGATGTGAATGAGCAATCAGATTTTATAGTTGATGACAAATATGAGTTGCCAGAGATTGACAATGATAATAATATTAGCGAAGAAGAATCTAAAAGCGAAGCAGATGCAGAGTCTAAAAAAGAAGAAACTGAAGAAGAGATAATGGATAATGATTATGCATCGATGGAACAAATATATTCATTAATGGAAGAAGTAGGTGCAGATAATTCATATTTTAGAACTTATCAAAATTTTGCGAATATTAACAAACAAGATGTATTCAATATTCTAAATCATAATAACGGCGAGCCTATATATGTGGAAATTCCAGAGGACTACAGCGAGAGAACTAGAACATTAATAAAATGTTCGTTAGATAAAGTATTTGGCATTGTTTCACAGATTAATGATAATTATACTTATCAAATAGTAGATAGTGCTCCTAAGGACAAGTGTTTTATTAAATACAAGGCAATGGAAATACCTACGAATGGATATGCATGGTATGATTTTAATTACAATACTATAAGGAATAGGAATGGTGTTATAACAATCAATCAAAAAATAATTAATAATTCTGAGCGTGAGAATGATTTATTATATACACTGACACATGAACTTCTACATCTATTTGGATTTTTGGATATTTATAATGCTGAGGGTAGTAAATTTCATGGGCAAGATTATTCAAATTCATTTATGAAAAGTACATACTTTTTAGCTACAAGTGAGAATTTTATTCCAATTACCCCGAATGATTATAAGCTGTTACTTTCTGCATATGCTCTTCCTACCAACAATGAACAAGAATTTGATCAAACTTTGGAGCAAATCAAAAATCTAGTAAAAAATTATGAAAAAGAATATTATGCAAAAAGTATAAATGAAGTTAAAGGCAAGATGAAAAACTATGAGGCGGTAAGTTTTGAAAATGAATTCGTAATTGGGTTTAAAGATTTTCTGAATTGTGGCAACAATATGGCTGTTAAGGTTAAAGGTCAATCATATAGTCTATTTATTATAGAAGATAATGGAAACAAGACTAAAGTGCATGAGGGTAAAGTTTATAATATAAATGATGGTGTTGTTTTACAAGATATAAAGTTGGAGAATGCTTATAAGAATAATACTGGTGGTGTATTATTTAGTGGCGATTTGTTTTTGTGTTGCGGAGTTGGAGATGAAAATGTGAAAATTTTCGCTACTGATTACAGTAAATCTGAATCAATTCATTTGAAAGCAGAAGCATTATTTGGATTTGATCATTTGGTGGAAAGCACGCTAGAATGCTAAGAGAGAATGCTCTCTCTTTTTTATTGTGAATGTTGCAAAATTATAAAATGTATGTTATAATAAGGATATGAAAATCAGTGAAGACATGACTATAAATTCGACTCCGCTTGCTGAACGTATGAGGGCGAGAAAATTAGATGAATTTATAGGGCAAAAACATATAATAGGAGAAGACTCACTAATCAGACGTGCCATCAAAGTTAATAGATTAGGTAGTTGTATTTTTTATGGTCCGCCAGGAGTGGGTAAGACGACTTTGGCGTACATTATTGCATCATCGTTAAATCTTGATTATGTGAAGTTGAATGCGGTATCTAGTGGTGTCGCTGAGGCTAAGAAGGTGATAGAACAAGCCAAATCAAACTTTGAACTAACAGGTAAAACAACAGTACTGATCTTGGACGAGTGCCACAGATGGAGCAAGTCTCAGAGCGATAGTGTACTAGAGGCGGTCGAGCGTGGATATATTACATTTATGGGTACAACCACTGAGAATCCACATATCAGTATGACTCCAGCGATAGTAAGTCGTTGTAGAATATTCAAGTTCGAGTCATTGGGGCTAGCCGATATCAAAGATGCTCTCTTGATGGCGATCAAAGATGTAGATCGAGGATTTGGTAAATTAAATATTAAATTAGATATAGATGCTTTGAATCATTTAGCAATGTATTCCAATGGAGATCTTAGGTCTGCATATAATGCATTAGAGTTAGCGATTACTACCACTCCAGCAGATAAGAATGGCGAAATTGTAATCAACAAAAAGATTGCCGAACAATGTATTCAAAAACCAATTATTTCTGTAGATGAGAATACTTATTATGATATGCTTAGTGCGTTTTGCAAGAGTTTAAGAGGTAGCGATACAGACGCTGCTCTATACTATGCGAATAGGCTGATGGTGGCGGGCTGTGATCCACTACTTATATGTAGGCGACTCATAGCGCATGCTAGCGAAGATGTGGGTATGGCGGATAGCAATGCGGCATTAATGGCGATGGTGGCAATGAATGCGATTAAAAATTTGGGTATGCCAGAAGGGAATATTCCACTGACTCATGCTATCATATATGTCTGCGAAGCTGAGAAGTCCAATAGTGTCGTTGAGGCAATGAATAGTGCGCGTATAGATGCGGAATATAATCCTGACGACAGCATTCCCGAGCATTTGAAAAATTATCATTATGAAGTAGAGAATCCACCAGAATATAAATATCCACATGCGTTTGGTGGCTACGTGGAGCAACAATATCTTCCAGACAAACTAAAAAACAGGAGATATTATGAGCCGAGCAATAATGGTAGAGAAAAAGGAATGATCAGAAAAAAAGATAGGTTCAAAAAGTGATGTGAAAACATTGCTTTTTTCTTATAAAATGTTTATAATGATAGTGTAGATAGACTACAAATACAGGAGGAATTAATGGATTTAAAAGGAACAAGAACCGAACAAAACTTGAAAACAGCATTCGCAGGCGAGAGCGAAGCAAGAAATAAATATAGTTATTATGCTAGCCAAGCTAAGAAAGATGGTTACGAGCAGATCGCAGACATCTTTAGTCGTACAGCAGACAATGAAAAAGAGCATGCTAAGATGTGGTTCAAACTTCTTCATGGTGGATCTGTGCCTAAGACTCTAGAGAATCTAGAAGACGCAGCTAATGGAGAGAACTACGAGTGGACTTCTATGTATAAAGAGTTCGCAGAAGTAGCTAGAGAAGAGGGCTTTGATTATATTGCGCAGAAGTTTGAAGGTGTAGCTAAGGTCGAGGCTGAGCATGAAGCTAGATATAGAGCACTTCTTGAGAATGTTAAAGAGAATAAGTGTTTCATCAAGAAAGAAGTAAAAGTATGGGAGTGTCGTAATTGTGGACACAAGCATATTGGAAATCAAGCTCCAGAAGTATGTCCTGTGTGCGATCACCCTAAGGCTTATTTTGAGCTAGAAGCTAAAAATTATTAAGATAAAATTAATGATTTGAGAAATAAAAAAGACTAGAATAATCTAGTCTTTTTTGTTATGAAATTATATCTAAAATTGCTTGTGCTTTTTCAGTTTTAAGTTCATCAGCATTTTTAGGTACAGAGATACCATTCACAGTCTTAAATTTCTTAATAATTGCTTTTTTGCCATTGCATGTTACATTAATTTGAGTCTTAAGAGATTCATCGACTTTAATTGAATATTTGCCACCCAATACAACAACTAAATTTTCTTTTTTAGGCTCTTCAGTAACAGGTTTCACGATAATTTTTTTATCATCTGTTGGTGTTTTTGTTACAGGAGTTTGACTTTTGTTAGTTTTAGTTTCTTCATCATCATCGTACTTAGGTGGAGTAGTAGTGTCTATCTTGATATCATCAGATTCACTATGCTTTTCTTCTTCTTTATCATCGAAGAAACTTACTTGATCACCTGTATGAATTTCTGTAGTTTTAACATCTTTTTTGTCATCAAGATAAGCATCGTCGTCAACTGTTAAGTTATCAAAAGTACTCATTGCTGGACTGAAGACAATATTTTCATAGTGTGGGATATTAGATCCGGTCGATTTGTTGATTTCGTCAATAGTTTTATTGATACTTTCAATTTCTCTTTGGCTGAGAGGTTTATCCTCATGTGCCTTCTTGAAATCTTCAAGCTCGCTTTGGGCAAACTTTTCAAGATCTTCAGAAGTAGATGAAGTCTTTTCAGAATCTTTATCTAGTTTTTTTGTTTCATAAATTATTTTATCAAAACCACTTCTAGAAAATAAGTCTATTACCAAAGGATTTTTTTCATCAACCATAGAATCTTTTTTGTCGCCGGTATCTACTGTAGATTTTGATTTTATCTCTGTATCCTTTTTGTTATCAGGGGTAACTTCGATTTTTACTTCAGAATCAGATTCTTTCTTTACATCAATTATTGTTGTTAAAGGTTCAGGTAAATATTCACGATCGTTAGATGTAATACCAAATTCAGAACCTAATAGAGTAGTCTTTCCGAAGAATAAATCTTTAGCGACATTATCTATATGATCTCTTTTACTTGTTTTGCGTGGACGCTTAATATCTTGTAATTCAATCGCCATATTTGCATAGATATCAATATTTTCGATTAGATTCTTATCTTTCTTATTATTTAAAGCATAAGTTTTTGATTTCTCTATTTCGCCAGATACGAAATCACTAATTTTTGTAAGTGATGCATATATTGGGGTCGCATTACGTGATGCTATCATTTTAGAGATTAGATTACCATTTTGTTGACTGTTAGGTTTACCGCCGATGCATTCAATCATTAAATCATTAGCACATTTTTGTACATGATGGATTCTATTTCTATTCACAATATTGATCATAGTACGAGCAATAGCTCTAAATGGAGCAGTTAACTTGCTACCAGTTCTAAGAGATAAGATTTTCTCAGTAGACTTACTGATCTTAGTCTCCAATTTTGCTAATTTAGCATCTATTTCAGTAGCTAGTTTTTCATATCTTGTAGCAGCATGCTCTGCTATTAGTTTATTTTTCTCTTCTAGAGTCTTAGCTTTCTTTAGCGCTTTTGAATGTTGTTTATTGAGTTTTTTCAAAATCTTAGATACATTGCCATATTTAGCAGAATAATATTTCTTAGTGATGGCATTCTTAGTAGCGATAATAGCTGGAGTAAGTAACAAACCACCCATCAATCCAACAGAAGCAGTAGACAATACATTCATAGCAGTATTGGCAGTAACAGGTATTAAGAACCCTGTACCAGCTACCATATTAGCGGCCATGATCGCTCCATATGTAATAGCACTACCGATCGCTACAGCTACAGCAGGTACACCTACTTTCTTAGCACCCAAATCGCGTACAGGATGACGTTTTCTTCTAGTGATGGTGATCTGCTCATTAGTATTTGATCCATGTGGTAATAATTTAGAAGTGTAGTCTTTAGCTATATCAAGTATTTTATTAAAGTAAATATCTACTTCATATGCGTTATATCCAAGCTTTTCACGTTCAATGAAGTCAACAAAATTATCTTTGATGTAAAAAGCACGATTATTGTCAGTACAATAAGCCATATATGAACGATATAGTTCTTTCAATTTCTTATTCTTCATAAATACCTCCAAAATTGTGTACTTGTTTCAGTACAAGCGATTATATTATACTTTTGGTAGTTTGTCAATACCCATTTTTTAAAAAACACTATAAATTTTATATAGGATATTTATTAGATAGATATTATTTATATGTCAAATATATGCTTTTGGATAAAAAAAAGAAGACATTTATTAGTCTTCTATTAATTTTTGTTAATATGAGATAAGTTGATATGATTACAAATATTCTCCATTACTTCCGGTATGGTAAGAAATGAAGTATCTATGATAATAGCATTCTCAGGTACTACGAGAGGAGCGACCTCACGAGTCTTGTCTAAGTGATCACGTTTTTTGATCTCTTCCAAGATGGATTCATAGTTTACTGATAGATTTTTGGATAATTCTTCTTGGTATCTACGATTAGCACGTACTTTTTCGTCGCAGTCAAGGTAAAATTTGTAATCTGCATTAGGGTATACATGGCTACCTGTATCTCGACCATCTACTATTATGTCCTTACCGACAGCAAATGATCGTTGAAATTCATCTATGATCCTACGAATATTCTTATTTACAGCTACTTTTGCTACATTGTTAGACACGTCAATATTGCGAAGTCGGGCGGTTACATCTAAATTGTTTATAGAAATATTTACTACATTGTCTATGATGCTCATATCTATTTTAAGGTCTGGGATATCGCTATCAGTAGTGATAGAAGATATATCATAGTTAGAGTCGATAAGATATGCTGTAGCACCTCTAAATATAGCACCAGAATCAAAATGAATGATTCCTAATTTTTTACTTATTAATTTAGCTACGGTAGATTTTCCACTACCGGCTGGTCCATCTATAGTTATTATCATTAATTAAACCTTGCTTGTCCTTTTAGTCCACGTGCGATACGAATTAGACGATTGTATTTAGCCACTCTATCAGTACGACAAATTGAACCTGTCTTGATCTGACCAGCATCAACAGCAACAGCTAGATCTGCGATAAATGTATCTTCTGTCTCACCACTACGATGAGAAATGACGGTATTGTATCCATTCTCTTTTGCTAAGCTAATGGTATCTAAAGTCTCAGTGAGCGTGCCGATTTGATTTAGTTTGATTAGAATAGCATTTGCGACACCTTTTTCAATACCTTCGCGAAGTATTTTAGGATTGGTAACAAATACATCATCACCAACGATTTGGATTTTATTACCTAATTTTTTAGTAATTTTAGCCCAGCCTTCCCAATCATTTTCGCTCAATGGATCTTCTATAGATATAATAGGATATTTTTCAATTAATTCGGCATACCAGTCGATCATCTCATCTGTAGATTTGCTACCAGAATTACTCTTTGTTAATTCATACATTTTAGTTTGTGAATTATAAAATTCACTAGCGGCGACGTCCATAGCAATAGAGATGTCTTTGCCAGGAATATATCCAGCATTAGTGATCGCTTCCACTATTGCCTGTAATGGTTCTTCGTTGTTCTTAAAGTTAGGTGCAAATCCACCCTCATCACCAACAGCGGTAGCGTAACCCTTTGATTTCAATACGTTCTTTAGTTGAACAAATGTTTCGCCTGCGAATTGCATAGCTTCATTAAATGTCTTAGCGCCTACTGGCATGATCATGAATTCTTGGAAATCTACATTAGAGTCTGCATGAGCACCGCCATTAATAACATTCATCATAGGCATTGGTAGAGTAGTGCCATTACCAAGTTCGAGATGAAGTGGTCGTTTATTGGCTTCGGCTCTAGCTTTAGCTACTGCAAGACTGACTGATAGAATAGCGTTAGCACCAATATTTGTCTTGAATTCTGTACCATCAATAGATAACATGAGATTGTCAATTTTGGCTTGATCAGAAATGTCTTGTCCAATAAGTGTTGGTGCTAAGATTTTGTTGACATTATCACACGCTTTCAATACACCTTTGCCATTAAATCTAGAACCACCGTCGCGAAGTTCTAATGCTTCTCGCTCTCCTGTAGATGCTCCACTTGGTACTATCGCTGTAGTAATAATGCCATTATCAAGAGTGAGCTCGCACTCTACGGTTGGATTACCACGACTATCGATAACTTCATATGCTTCTAAGTTTTTGATTATCATAATTACCACCTTTTAATAACTTCATTGTAACACAAAAAAATAATTTTGAAAAACGATTTGATTAATATAAGACTTTTTTTAAAATTTGTGATATAATGTCGATATGAACATATTTAGTATTAAGTTAGCCAAAAGAAGTGCTAATGTCTTCATGGTGGAGACCGACTCGGGAGAATATCAATTACATAGTGATATAATTGTCAAAAATAATATTCGAGTAGGTGAAATCAGAGAAGATGTGTTTTTTGATTCGGTGCAGGAGAGTCAAGTACTCATAGGGTATAATACAGCACTTAAATACATTGGTGCTAGTATCAAGACAGAGAAACAAATTAGGGATTATCTATATAGAAAAGAATTTCATAAAGATCCTATAGATCAGATAATCATGAAACTCAAAGAATACAAAATAATAGACGACAAAGTATATGCTGATGTTTTCGTGAGATCTAATCCAAATTTTAGCAAGAGAAAACTAAAACAAAAACTAAATAATAATGGCATAAAAAATGAATTAGTAGATAGCGCCACAGAAAATGTGGACGACACGGATAGTGCTATGCGACATGCGGAGAAGTTCTTGAGAAACAAAGAAATGACAAAAGAAAATATAGATAAAATGATCAGACGTCTCAGTTATTTGGGGTATAACTGGGATAGTATTAGACAGGTATTGAATCGACTAAAATATGACACGGAGGATATGGAGTGATAGGAATAGATATTGAGAAGATTGATAGATTCGAGCATTGGACGGAAGAGGGGTTCAAGCGAATATTTACAGAGAAAGAGATAGCATATGCTAACGAATTCGAGAATAAGATCGAACATTTTTGCGGATTTTATTGTGTGAAAGAAGCATTTATTAAGGCACTAGATGATGATGGGATAAGCTTTAGTTCGATAGAAATTTTACATACAGAGTCAGGTAAACCTTATATTAATAGGACGCAATATATAGACTCTATTCTTCGCGAGAAATTTGCTAATAAGATCGAGATAAGCATATCTCACACGAAAGATTATGCTACTGCTGTAGTTTTGGTTGAATAAGTATTGACAAATCAAATTTTTATGCTATAATGCAACCACTATTTAAGTTTTTAGGAGTTTGATTATGGCAATGTTAAAAGATGGTCTTGATCTAAATATTAATGAATGGTTCCCTGATCTTGATAAGGAATTACCGCTAACTAAGGGTGTCAAGACTAAGAATTTGAGAGCCAGACAGGATTTTGCTTATGATCATTTTCAGAAGTTTTATTGTAGATATGTGCAAATTCATAATGGAGACAAATTCTTGTTTATGAAAAAAGAATTTTATACTCAAGAGAATGTGGCTAGGATATTAGAATATATGTATTATGCAGAGAAGGTTCTTCGTAGGAAAATAAGATCAGAACAAAGCCTAATCATAAGATCTTATCTTAAACATTTCTACGAGAGCAGAATGGAGACTGTAAGAAGGTTATTAAATAAAAAATTAAAAGAAAGAGAAAAAGAATTACGTCAATTAGCCAAACTACAAATTAAATCAGTCTAAAAAAATACGCAAGTTAATTGCGTATTTTTTTATCCAAAATTATTATTGTTTCTTTAGTTTGATAGTAATAGAATCTTCTGCTATTTCTGTGTTCTCTGTGTAATCTGGATTATCTATCTTAGTAATGTCCAATGCTAATAGTTCAGTCTTAATCTTATCACTATATTTAGTGATGATTTCATTCAATTCTTCGCTATCAGTATTTAGTTCTATTATGATTCTATCTTCTACATTGAAGTTAGCAGATTTTCTCATTACTTGAATAGATCTAATTAATTCACGAGATAGACCTTCTAGCATTAATTCACGATCAATAGTAACGTCTAATACTACAGTGATATCGTTCTCGTTAGCGATTACGAAGTCTCCCTTAGCCTTAGTGGATAATACGAATAGGTCGCTAGCTAGATTAGTAAATTCTCCAACATTGACACTGCCTGATTTGAAACCCTCTACCATAGCTTGCATTTCTTCGTCAGTAGCGTTAGTCAGATAATTCTTTACTTTTTGTACGTCGCCTTTTAATACTGCTCCAGCTTTACGGAAGTCAAGATTCAAGAATTCGATATTGAATTTAGAATTATCGTGTTCAATGACGATATTCTTGATATTCAATTCGCTCTCTATAATATCTCTGTATAATTCTACTGCACTAGCGACATCGTTATTACCATTAATGAACATAGTCTTCAAAGGTTGTTTTACTTTGATCTGATTTTCGTTTCTAAGTTTACTTGCCATAGTGAAGATATCTCTTACGATGTTAGTTTTCTTAGTTAGATCACTATCTGTAACCGTATACTCATTCATTTTGAATCCATGTATTGCTACACTCTCAGCTGCAGACGAATCTAATTCTCTTACTGCATTTTGCCAGATGTATTCGCTGATGAATGGAATAATAGGGAACATCACCATAGATATATTCTTTAGCGCATAATGCAAGCAGAAATAAGCATTCATTGTGTCTGAGTTGTCTTCGCTCTTATAGAATCTTCTACGATTGTTTCTGATATACCAGTTAGTAAGTTCGTCGATTAGATTCTCGAAGTCTTTTGCTACCGCACCGAAGTCTTGGTGTGTGTAAGCATTGTGAGTATTCTTAGTAAATTCATTAATTCTATTGATGAGCCACTTGTCCATAAATGTTAGATCGTTCTCATTAGGAGTGTAATTAGTAAGGTTTGGATTATCTATACTAGCATAAGTATTTAGGAAAATGTATGCATTCCATAGACCTAATAATTTTCTCTTCACTTCATCACAAGTATCTCTACCGAACTTCACATCGTTGATGAGAGGAGTAGCTACGAAATTATATCTAATAATATCCGCACCTATCTCGGTGAATGCTTGATCTAGTGGAATATTGTTAGGACTAGATTTAGATAATTTCTTACCATCTTGAGCGAGCAACATTGGAGTAGTAGCAATTTTCTTGAATGGAGCTTTGCCTGTCAAAACTACGCTCATCACGAGTAGAGAATAGAACCAAAGTCTAATTTGTTCTTTTCCTTCGATTACGCAGTTAACAGGGAAGTTCTTCTCGAAAAATTCTTTGTCTGTAAAATATTTCTTAGTACTGAATGGAGTAATACCAGCGTCTAACCAGCAGTCGCCTACTTCTTTGATTCGGTCCACTTTGCTATTACAGTGTGGACAATTAATCTTCACATTATCAATGTATGGACGGTGTAGATGTGGTAGAGATTCTACTTCTTTAGGATCTGCTAATTTTTTGAATTCTTCTAGACTGCCTACGATAGTTAGTTCGCCACACTCTTTACATGGATAGAAAGGTAGTGGAAGACCATAATATCTAGATCTAGAGATTGCCCAGTCGCCCATATTAGTCAACCAGTCTAACATACGCTTCTTCATAAATTCTGGCTGGAATTCTACATCGTCGATAGCAGATATTAATTGTGGACGAAGTTCATCCATTTTGATTACCCATTGATCTACCAATCTAAATAATAGAGGGTTCTTACATCTCCAACAATGTGGATAATTATGTGAATATTTGTGAGTATAATATAATTTACCACGCTCACGCATTTTGTCAAATACGAAATCACGAGTCTCATCAGTATTAGCATTCTTGCCTGCGAATATTCCGAAGTTATCATAATATATACCAGCTTCATCAATAGGACATATCTTAGGAAGATTTAGAGATTTTCCCAATTCAAAGTCGGCATCACCACAGCCTGGCGCAATATGAACAGCACCAGTACCTTCATCTGCACTTACTTCGTCCCAAAGGACTATCTTGTGTTCGAAGTTTTGTTCGTTTAACTCAGGGAAACAAGTCTCATAAGTTAGTCCTTCTAACGCGCTACCTTTTACTGTATCGATTATTTCAACTACGTCGTCTTTTAGTACTTTCATAGCAGATGCGCATACTATTACATTTCTATCACTTGATTTGATCTTCACGATATTGTAGTCTAACTCTGGATTAACAGCGATCGCTACATTGGCAGACAATGTCCAAGGAGTAGTAGTCCATACTAGCATGTCGTTATTAGTATTTTTAATAGGGCATTTGAAGAATATAGCCAAACATGTAACAGTCTTGTATGCATCGTCATCACTCATCTCGTGATCAGATAGGCTAGTACCACAACGAGTACACCAACGCATAATGCGATGACTATTAGCGATCCAATTCTTCTCTTGACACTTCTTCAAGAAATGCCAGATTGTAGTGATATTGTTGTCTGAATTGGTGTAATAACTATCGTCCCAATTCATCCATTGACCAAGACGGATAGATGATTCAGTTTGAGATTTAGAATACTTGTCTACAGTAGACATACAAGCTTCTACGAAGCGATCGATACCGTATGCTTCGATGTCTTTCTTGCTATCTAGACCTAATTCACGCTCTACACGAAGCTCTACAGGTAATCCATGTGCGTCAAATCCATTTTGGTAATGTTCATCGCAACCGCATAGAGAAGCGAATTTGATCATTGCATCTTTGAATGTACGATTGTATGCATGGTGTAGGCCCATAATATAATTGGCAGTGATCGGACCATCAAGCGTGGCGAAATATTTACCTGAGTTTTTGTTCTTAGCCTTTACTTTCTCGAAAGTGTCGTTCTCTTTCCAAAAGGACAATACACTTTCTTCCATTTGAACATAATTGAGATTTCCTTGTTCTTTTTTCATAATTTCTCCTTTAAATAAAAAATTTCTTTAGCAAAACAAGATTTCGCTAAAGAAACGGAATACCACTTGTTATGCTATGGGCTATCACCCAATTCTTCTATAACGGGAATACCCGGCGCCCTTACTTAAATTTCAGATTGCAACTCCGAAAGTGATAATCAATAGTATTCACAAATTGTTTCGCACCAACCAACAATTCTCTTCTTGCTAGCACTATGATCGTGTCTTTCATCAATGTTTTTACACTTTGATTATATCATGTGAGTTTTTGGTTGTCAAGAATATTTAAACAAAATATATTGAGCAAAAGCCTCTTGACAATTTCAGACATTTATATTAATATAAGGTCATGAGTATGTTTTCATTTGTTTTAGTAATATTAATTATAGGTTTTTCGTTTTTACCAATTAAGTTGTAAAAGTATTTTTATGTTTGTTACAAATCTTAGAGGAAGAAGGGGATAAGATATTATGAAAAATTTTATAAAACCAGATTGGAGCCAAAGCAATCTAAATATATCCGCGAGTTTGGCGAAATTTCTTGGTGCACCGAATAAGAATGCTACACTTCCAATTTTAGAGAAAGAACTGACTAAAGGATACAAGAATATTGTATTCATTTGTTTTGATGGAATGGGTTGCTATCCTATAGAAAAAAATTTGGACGAACAATCTTTATTAAGACGCATGGTTAAGCAACGATTGACTTCTACGTTTCCATCTACTACCACCAATGCTACTACATCTTTGATTACTAACAAATTGCCATTGGAACATGGCTGGTTTGGGTGGACATTGCATTTTGATGAGATAGATAAGAACATCGATATTTATCTTCATACTGATTCTCTAAATGGAGAAAGAATTGAATATAATTATCCGATAGCAGATAATGCGGATTGTTATTTTGATCATGCTAATACCGAATATAATATCACACCTATTTTGCCAATCTATGTGCAGACAAAAACTGCAGGTAAGATAGTGATACAAGATGAATTTAACCTGTGTCAAGAAATAAGAAATATATGTAATAGAGAAGGTAAACAATTTATATACGCATATCTTCCGGAACCAGATTCAACAATGCATAAGTTTGGTGTATCGAGTGAAGAAGCGAGAGAAAAATTTATTAGCATCAATAATGAAATAGAGAAATTATATAGAGATTTAACTGATACACTGATAATAATCACGGCTGACCATGGGCAAATTGATGTAAAGGATTATGTAGAGTTCTATAAGGATAAAGAATTGAATGATATGCTAGAATGTATGCCTTACTTAGATGCTAGAACACCGGCATTTTTAGTTAAGAAAGGAAGAGAAAAAGAATTTGAATCGAAATTTAGAGAAAAGTACAGTGAAGACTTCAAATTATATAAGTCTGAGGATCTAATTAAAGAGGGTTATTTGGGAGATAGAGGAGAATATGGTTATTTGCTAGGAGATTATATTGCCATAGGTACGTATACACACAAGCAATTCATATCGTTTGAGAATCAAGATAGATTTAAGGGACACCATACTTCGCTTACAGAAGAGATGGAAGTTCCTTTAATAATGTTACAATCTTAATTAAAATACTAAAAAATCGAGAATTTTCTCGATTTTTTAGTATTTTAAATGGTTTTTTTGAATATTTTATTAAATTTTCCAATCTATTGGTGTAATGTTGTGTTGAATTAAGAAGTCATTACATTTACTAAAATGTTTATTTCCAAAGAATCCATTGTAGGCAGAGAATGGGCTAGGGTGAGCACTAGTTAGAATTAAGTGATTAGGATTATTTAGTAATGGCAAGAAGGATTTAGCATGGTTACCCCAGAGCATGAATACGATTGGCTGATTGAGTTCGTTTAGGATCTTCACTATTTCACGAGTAAATGTATGCCATAGTTCGTTAGAGTGGCTAGCTGGCATATGTTCAATTACAGTGAGGCTGGTGTTAAGCAGTACTACGCCTTGCTTCGCCCAAGGAGTAAGATCTGTACTTGATGACATTTCTATACCGAGATCTGCATTGATCTCTTTAAAAATATTTTTTAGACTTGGTTGAGGTGTACCATTATGGCAGCTGAATGCTAACCCGTCTGCCTGACCATAAGTATGATAGGGGTCTTGACCTATAATGACCACTTTAGCGTTGTTTATTGGTACGTGATTAAGTGCAGAAAAAACTTTCTCTTTCGGTGGAAAGATTGTCTTAGTAGCATACTCGCTCTCTAACCATGAGAAAAGTTCTCTTTTGTATTCAATTGAAAATCTATCGGTCAATGCGTCTGACCAGTCTTTAGTAAGTGTATAATTCATGTTTTGATTTTAACATTAATTTTTATTTTTGGCAAGTAAATAAATTGTATTTACGTTTTA
>JBKSNA010000002.1:0-11269 GCA_046882085.1 Clostridia bacterium | reverse complement strand
GACAAAAAAGAAAATATCTGGTCAAACAATAGCTATTATAGCACTAGTAATATTGTTGTTATTAACAATAGGTTTTGGTGCTGTTTATGCGTATTTTTCCACAAAATCCAATAGTATTACAGGACATGTTACTATGGCGACTCTTAGTATTCGTTTGCATAGTGAAGGTTGGAACGAAGAATTGGGTGGAATTAGTGAAAAGAGTGAAATTACATTGTCTAGTACAAATGTATTACCAAATCAACAATTATTAAACGATCCATTGATCGTTAAAAATTCATCAGAGGCTCCTGTGTGCCTAATAGTAGTATATGAAGTAAGTGCTACTAGAGGTGAAGGTACGAATATGGTGAAAATACAAGACGACTATGAAGGCTGTTTGATTGACTTAGGTGTTGACTATATTAATAGTAAGCATAACCCAGAATTAAAACATGATAATGAGCAAACTACAGGTACAGAAGATCTTAGAAGAAATACTCGTTGGGTAGATTATTTGTTTACTTATGAGCATCCAGAGACTCATGAGGAGAGTGTGTATCGTTGTCTAGTAAGTCTAGATAGATATACAGCCACTACTGTAAAAGAAGGAGATAAAGTTACAGTTATTGAACAAAGAATTGATGTTATCGAAAAAGATAGTCTAAAGCTTCATCAGGATCTAGATAACGATTATCAAACTGCTAGACTTACATTCGCGTTCCAAGCGTATGTAATTGGTGCTTCTGATGATTGGTATAATGGACTTCAGACTATGAGTGTTAAAGATCAATGTGAAGAGATAGTTGGTAGAACATATCAGAATCAGAATTATCAATTCCTAAATGTAGCATTAGGTGTGAACTAAAAGATGGATAGAAATATCCATTTTTTTTATTCTTAAATGGCTAGGACAAGCATATATTTATACATGAGTAAAATATGGATAGGGCTAATTATTTCTAGTCTAATTGTTACTGCGATAAATGCGCCGACTACAATAATATCTACAATGATGGAGGCTGCGAAAAGCGGAGTAACAATGTCTATAGAATTTATAGGTATTTATGCTGTGTGGATGGGTGTAATGCAGGTAATGGAAGACTGCAGGCTTAGTAATAAATTATCCGCACTATTGTCTAAGCCTGTGCGCAGAATCTTTGGTAGAACTGATGAAGAAACTGAGAAAAATATATGCCTAAATATTGCTTCTAATATAATAGGGATTGGTAGCGCTGCTACACCTTATGGTATCAAGGCGATGAAGGGGTTGGACAAGGGTGGTAAGAGTGCAACACGTGCTATGATCATGTTGGTGGTCATAAATAGTACAGGGATACAATTATTGCCAACTACAGTTATTGGAATGCGGGCGATCGCGGGTAGTATGAGTCCGAGTAGTATTTTGTGGCCAACTATAGTGGCGACTTTTATACCTACAATACTTGGCATATTATTGGTAGCATTGATATATAGGAAGAAGCAAAATGGTTGATTTATTAATTCCTATGTTTATAGCTTTCATTATGCTTTATGCTCTGATTAAAGGTGTAGATGGATATAATAGTTTTGTAGTAGGGGCGAAAGGTTCCTTACCGCTAATGGCGTCATTATTGCCCTATATTATAGCTATGTTCGTGGCGGTTGAATTGTTTAGAAATAGTGGACTCAGCGGTTGGCTTTGTAATATTTTATCTCCATTATTTCGTCTAGTTGGAATGCCTCCAGAAGTGTGTGAACTGACTCTCATTAGGCCGTTTAGTTCTAATGCTGGATACGTGATATTAAGAAGGATATTTAATGATTACGGAGTAGATAGTTATATAGGCAAATGCGCTAGCGTGATCATGGGTAGTAGTGATACTATTTTTTATGTGAGTAGCATTTATTTCGCTTCTACTAATGTAAAGAAAACATTGCTCACAATACCTATTGCATTGGTGTGCAATGTTGTCTGTGCGGTTTTGGCTTGTTTTTGTTGTCGATTTATATAATTTATTAAAAATATTTAAAATAAGGATTGTTTTTTTCTGTTCATTATGCTATAATATTTAGGCTCAAAAAAGGAATAGAATGGAACATTATTGGCACGTTATTTTAGAATCATTAATTGAAACAGGGAAGATACTTCCTATCCTTTTTGTTGTCTACTATTTAATAGAGTTGTTAGAATACAAATGTGCAGTAAAGTTTCAAAATAATAAACTGCTTAGGGGTAAAGCGAGTCCTGCGATAGGATCGATTATAGGTTGTATACCGCAGTGTGGATTCTCGGTAGTGTCTACTGATTTATTTAGTAGAGATATTATATCAATAGGTGCTTTGATTGCAGTTTATATTGCGACTAGTGATGAGGCGATACCTATCATGATGTCTAATCCAGAATCTATTCCATGGATGCTTTTGTTATTAGCGATTAAGATAGTGGCTGGTATTGTGATTGGTTATTTGTCTTTGTGGCTGTATCGTATAATATTTAAGAAAAATGATCACATCCATGAAGAAGAGAAAGAAGATCTTGATCACGAACATGAAGAAGATGAACATGAAGATCATGAGCATGGAGATATAGTACATAGTGCTTGTTGTCATCATCATGTGGAGACTAAGTTGTTCGATTGGTTGCATCCTATGCTTCATTGTTTGAAGATTAGTGTTTTCATATTGATTATTAACATTTTCATGGGATTCATTACTCATATTTGGGTAGGAGAGGACAATCTAATGACGTTCTTGTCAGCTAGTGAGTGGTTACAACCAATATTAGCGGTATTGATTGGATTAATTCCTAACTGCGCTTCTAGTGTGGCGTTGACTGAATTGTTCTTACTTGGCGGATTGAAGTTTAGTGCATTGTTGGCTGGATTGTGTGTTAATGCCGGACTAGGTATAGTGGTGCTCCTAAAACAGCATAAAAAATGGAAAGAAAACGTATTCATATTCGCAATGTTGGTAATACCGAGTATTATTTTAGGATATGCATTGTTGTTTATTTAGATTAATTAGAGCGAAGATTTCGCTCTTTTTTTATGCATAATTCTTTTGCTTTGACAGATACTACTAATGGAGGAATAGATGGAAAAGCAAGAAATTCAACTATTAAATAGGATATATCAAGATGCGACAGTAGGAATGTTGGCGATAGATAAAATATTAAAAAAGATTGAAAATGATACTCTTAGAAAAGTCTTTATTAAGCAATATGAAGCTTATGAAAAATTCGCAGAAAAATGTGATCACTTAGCAGAAATCAATAATGTGGAGATTAAGGAAAATAGTTTCTTCAAAAAATTCAAACAATCTGCAATGTTATATATGTCGCTATGGGTAGATAAGACTCCTAGACATATTGTGGAGATGATGATTAGTGGTACTGTAATGGGTATAGTAGATTCAATCAAGGCTGAACATGATCTCAAGACTAACAATGAAGAATTAAAGACTCTTGTTGTAGAATTTAAGAAAATGCAGGAAGAATTTTACGAAAAATTGAAAAAACAGCTCGCTAAGGTTTAGAATTTTTGCCAAAGGAGAATATATGGACGATATAGTTAGTGAGTATATTGCGTATTTGATGCAATTTGTAGAGTTGGACAAACCAATTATGCCAAAATTCGATCTTAGTGCATATACTGACAATGAATACCTGTTGACTATTGGTGAATTAAATGAAGACTTTGATTTAATTCTTGATGAAGAGGTATATAGCGATTATCTAAAGGGAGAATAATGGATATAGTCCGTGGCGAAATATATTATGCTGATCTTAGTCCTGTAGTCGGTAGCGAACAGGGCGGTATTCGTCCGGTCTTAGTTATCCAAAATGATATAGGTAATAAATATAGTCCGACTATCATTATAGCTGCTATTACAAGTCAGCTGACCAAGGCAAAACTTCCGACACATATAGAATTAAGTAAAGATAAATATAATTTAGTCAAAGATAGTGTTGTACTACTAGAGCAGATTAGGACTCTAGACAAGCGCAGATTGAAAGATCGAATAGGTATATTAGATCATTCGACTATGCAGTCTGTAGATGTGGCTCTTATGATTAGTTTGGGAGTAGTGTCATCTTAAAGATATGATCGTAGTTATAAAATGTTTTTGTACAAAAATTGTCGAAATTTTTACAAAATGCTTTACAAAAATCTTTTTATTTGATATATTTAGTCTGAACAAAGGAGAAAATATGATAAATGTATCGAATGAAGAACTAAAAGAATTAAGTATTTATGAATTGCGTCATTTGGCTAGAGATACAGGTGTGAAATCTCCTACTAGCAAAGTAAAAGAAGAATTAATTAAGCAAATTATTGAGATCAGAGAAGGTAAGAGAGAGCCAATTGTAGAAAGATCGAAGAAAGGTCGTCCGCCGAAGGTTTATAATTTTAATAAGCAAAAACAAAAGGCTATTACCTTCTGCCAAGATCAATCAAAATATGATCTTTTAGGTGCGTCCACAATGCTTGGATATGTGGATATTTTTGATAATATTGCATATTTTTGTGTGGAAGATCGTTTATCATCAAAGTATGTAATAAATGAAGAATTGTTTTCTAGCTTTAATTTAAAAATTGGCGATAAAATATTAGTAGAAATAGACTCTGATAAGAATAGTATTAAAGATATTTATACTATCAATGGACAACCATCTGGTACATTAGATAGTAGGTGTGATTATTATGATTTTCAACATATTTACGTTGATAAAAAGATAAGTTTTTCCGAAAATTTTGGCGATCTAGAAGCTAATCTTGGTGATAATGTTTTCTTATTTGGAGCGAATAATATCAATAATACAAAAATGTTGATAAATGCCTTAAATAATGTGGAAAACTGCAAGAAAATTTATATTAATACTACACTCACAGAGAAGACGAAAGGATTGATTTTAGATTTGAAAGATAGCGATAAATTCTTGGCTAATATTACTGATGAGTTTGATTATGCTAAGAGCGTTGTGGCTCTGGCTATCAACTATGCGAAGAGATTGTTTGAGATGGGGGAGAATGTACTAATTGCTGTAGATGATATATTGTCAATTTCGGCGATTGAAGACACAGAAATGTTGTATACCAAAGCGTTATTGTCATTATCAAAAACTGCTCAAAATTCAGCATCGATAAGTATATTTGCATTGATGACTAGAGATGAAAAATTGCTTTGGGCGGACAAACTTGCAGATAGAAGATTTGTAATAGATGGTGAAGATTTTATGTTACTTAGATAGATGGAGAATTTATTCTCCATTTTTTAGTTAATTTTTTAGAGAAAATAGTCAAAATTTAGCGATATTTTGTTTGTAAAATCAAATCAAATGTGGTAAAATACTTTTAATATATTATATTAAAAGAATTTATCGGGGGTTAAATTGTTTTTAAGAAAGTTAAGGTTTAATATTATTTGGATATTGATGGTAGTATTATCAATATCTACATTTTTCGTATTTTCTCAGTCTATGGATAAAGTAGATGGTGTTGTACATGCGGTATCAGAGAGCGTGATCTCTAATGTTGACAATGAGTATGAAATAAGTCTAGGTAAGAAATCAAAGGGTATTCGTGCGATGGCTAGTGCTGATTCTACTGCGAATTATGAGATTAATTATACTACTGAGAATACCACTATTCAGGGTGGTACTAATATCAAATTCGATACTACAGGGAATGTGTTGGCTATAACATTATATGATACTAATGGTAATGAACAAAATAAAATTACATTCTCGGCAGATCCGGGATATAGATTTACAACTATAGAAATGCGCGGTACTAGATATGTGAGAGCGACATATAGTTACGATGATGAGTATGACGAAACTGCTAACATAAGTTTTAGTCATGATATAGTGTACAACGGAGCTTCGGTGTCATTACCAGGATCTATTACCCCTGAGCAGTTAGATCCTACATATCAAGGAAATATTTCTATTACAGTTGGCGATCTAGCATTGGTTACATACAAGACAGATATGTATGATAAAGTATTCAATAAAGACACCAACAAAGTTACAGGATATGAGTCTAAAAAAACTGTAAAATACAAAGTGGATCAATTCTATGATTTAGATTATTTACAGAAATATCAGGTAGAAGGATCTGAAAATTGGGTAAGATTCTCATCTTGGTTATTGATGGTAGAAGATGAATATGAAGATGAAGATGATGGCAAAATTAAAGGCAAGGTTGACAATGAGTATACTAGTGAGCGTTTGGAAGATAGTGGTACTAAGTACATTAAGTTGCAGAATGGCAATAGATACGTAATTTTTAGATATTACAAATTTGATAAAGTAGGTGGATGTACATACTATTATATTGATCAGGTTAAGGGTTGTACTAATTTTGTACACGGTAGTGATCTATCGAATACTCCTAATATTATTGCGCTATGGTCTTACGAGTATGATACAACAATTAAAGCTGAGGTCACTAATCCGACATGGAAAAATGATAAGGGATATTTGTCCGGAGTATATTCTCATGATAATAGTGCTACTTATAGCGATGCAACTTATAGTGGTAGTACTACTTTTAAAATTTACAATAAAAGCGATATTGGATTAAGATTCCAGACTTCAATAAATGGAAGTACTCAGTCAGTCTTTAATTTATATAAAGATGTTGCAGATGATATAGGTTCTATTTCTGCGTTAGGTTCTTATCAGTCGGATTCATCTTGGTACTATGTATACAACTATGGATATGAGATATTGGGCTGGAGAGTTTATTTCATACATCCTACTAAAGATGACGATGGAGATAGTGTAAACGAGCTATGGTATTATAAATACAAAGAAAATGGCGACGACAGTGCTTGGAGCCTACAAAAACTAAGTCAAGAAGAATTTTCTAAATTGGAAGATGAAGATATGTCTATTGCGTCAGAGCAAATAGATGATTTGACAGAATTGGCGAAATTGACAATTTGCGCTGAGCAAGCAGATGCTTCAGTATTTGTTAATGGATATAATGGAGAAGCGGTAGAAATTTTCCTATATCCAGTATGGAAACCTTGTACATTTAATGTAATAGGAGATAAAGCTGATAAAACTACTAAAGTAACTTATTCAAAATCATATGATTTGACAACGACTGATCCAAAATCTGAGTTGACAAATATTATTGCTGGAGAGAATGGAAAGAGCTGTGCATATTTGACTACTGGATCGAATAATGTGGCAAAATCTGGAGATTGGTATTATAGAAATATTCCTTATACTGATTTCACTTGTAGTGAAGGAGTAATATCGCTTGCTCTTACGCCTCAGTATGTGAATAATGTGTATAGAGTAAATCTTGCTAATATAGATGGTAAGACGACCGAATATAATGTAGGGAAATCGAATCCTGGAAGTTACACTGCTGCTTATTTGACATATGCAGATTTTGTAGGAGTGACAGAGTATGTTAATACCGCAGAAAAGTCTGGAATAGAGCAATCTGTTGCACAATTTTATGCAGATTTCGAATATTATTATTTAAATAAAATTATATATGGCGAATATGATTTAGCACCATTGAATTATGTATTTAGTGA
Organism: Clostridia bacterium; assembly: GCA_046882085.1. GTDB lineage: Bacteria > Bacillota > Clostridia > Christensenellales > UBA1242 > Onthoplasma. Next base: position 3,748 of record JBKSNA010000002.1, on the reverse strand, counting down.
GACGGTAAAAGGCGTTACTACACAATATATATATCTAGTGTATGGACAAAATGTATTCAAGCAGGATAGTGAAAAATCAACCGTTTTACCAATATATCAAGGTGATGGCAAAATTTTACAGGCGTGGATTAATACAGAGATAGACGATCAAGGAAACTATAATTACTATTTTGCAGAAGAATTAACCGATGATGAACGAAAAGAGATAAAAATAAAATACAATGAGTCGGAGTGTACATATGCAGATCATTTCTACTGTAATGGTACTGATGGTTATGAGCCTATCACTCTATATGCGTATTATGCTGAGCAATATTATCTACTAGATGTAGATACTTTGGTAGGTACTACTGAGTCGTTCCATGGATATGTTATTATCAATAAAATAGATAAGAAAGGAGTTAGTTCTTATTATTTAGCAATATCAGATGCGAGTGATAGTACTAGTATATATAAGATCAAAACACATATAGGAGAAAGTTGGACATTGCCATGTGATTATACATCAGATGCTAATTTTGAAAAATTAACTTCTGATTTTATGGTTATCATTACAGAAGACATTATTATTAATATATTCGATCAAAGCAAAGATGTTGTGGCTGTATCTAGTGGCAATTTCAATGAAATGATTGGCTATAAGTATGACAAAATGAACGTGCTAGATGATGAGAATAAGGATTATTCTTATACTATAGATCTTGCTAAAGTTCATGAAAGTGGATTGCCTATAGGTAGTACTATAGAGATAGATGTATACTTTGCTCCTATTCAGTATACTATTGAATTTGCAATAGATGATGCTAATGCTGGCAAACCACAAACTGCAATAGGTACTGCTGATATAGCGGACTATGATGGAGCGTATACAACAGATGTAACGAAGAATTCTCAATATACTTTATCATATTTTGCTTATGTGGGTTATGAGTTTGAAGATAATCAATTTACTCTAGTGAGAGGTGAAGAAGAGAGAGCTGATTCATTTACGAGAGAAATAAATGATGATGAAGACAAGAGTGATCAAGAATATAGGTTTAATTTTAATGCGGAGTGGTTAAGAAATATCTTCTATTCTGATAGCAACTATGCTGTAGATAATACAGCAATGACTATTCGTATTAATACTAAGGCGTATGATTTTGATTATAAACTTAAACTTAAACTTAATACTCCTACCGCGATGGAATTGTTACCTCAGGTAAATGGTAGTAATTATAAATTCGCATTAGATAATGGAAAATATACACTTGTTGGTTTGAATAAATTATATGTATTAAATACACAAAATACAGAGAATGTAGACGATGATAAATACGAATTATTAATAGGAACATATAGCAAACAATCAGATTATATTATTGTTAAATATAATGGTGTAGAATATGCGTTGTTGAAGAGTTATTTGGATTATAATCCTATTGATGCAGATGATACAAATACTACCGAGAGAACTTATATCTTCCCGCTAATTGATAGTGGAGTGTTTAATAGAGATCCTATAGTGGTTGATTCTGAATCATTGGTTAAGCTTATTCCTGCAGAAGGATATGTTGAAGGTGTGATAGTTGACGCAAATTATCGTTATATTACTATGAATTTAGATATCCGAGAGATGAAGGAAGTAAATGTAGAAATCTTGATTGAAACTGATAAAGATGGATATACATATGACTCTGACATGACTACTCGTGGTGTGAAAGTTGAAGTGCCTAATAATACAATAGAAAACGGCAATGTTCAATATAACGATCCATATGAATTGACTATAACTAGTATTTGTCGTGGTAAAGATGAGAACAGTATGACTATGTATACTTATGATGGCAATCAGAATAAAGTAACAGCATCTTTTGATCATGATTATTATGAAGGCGTGGGTTATAAAAATAAAGATGAAAACATAACGCTTACAAATAGCGCATTTGAGACTAGTCAATTAAGTACTGATAATACTCTCTATGTGGTATTTATTCCTAAGAGACTCAAAATGAGCGTAACTTACAAGATGTATAATGAGAAGGGTAATACTGTCGATATTAATAATGATAATCCATTATCAAAATATTTAACGTGGAAGATTAGTCCGAATGTTGCTGCGGATTATTATAACTATGATTATACATCTAATTATCCTTACACTAATGTATCATTTGAATATATTAATCTAGATAGCAGTTATTATACTATTGAAGTTCAACATGATAGCACGCCTATTAGTGATAATGGTTATTGTAAAGTGATACCAAGTAAAGATGATTATGTACCCGATGACGATGGTGATATTGAAATCAATATTGAAGTCATTATAAAAAAGATTCCTACTAGTGGAGTATTTGTAAAATATGCATTGGCAGACAATGGTGAATTTCGTAGTGACGATGAATATGGTACTGTATATATTCTGGTAAATAATAATAAAATAACTAATGGAATAGTGCCACAAGATGCTAAACTTGAGTTTGATATTAGTGGTATGGCTACAGGTTATGAATATAATTATGTCGCTAGAAATAATGATAAACTAAATATTGAAGCTGCTAATAATAAACTATTAATCACTAGTGATTATGAAACCGAGGTAGATGCTGCGAGATATGTGATCTACTTAAACAAGATTAAATATAAAGTAGAATTAGATACAGAAAATGCCACTATTAAAGATGCGTATAGCATTAGCGATGGTGTATATACTAGCAATACTGCGTTGAATAGTGTATATGTAGGTAAGACTATTACTGCAGTGGCTGAAGAGCAGGATACTGAAGTGATAGATGGTAATTTCTACTACGAATATGGCCCTAGTGGAAATAAGACTATAGTGGAATTGCCTACTATTAAATCTGGTAAGCAATATAAAGCGACGTTGCTATTTGATGCTACTATAATTGGTAGATTAAATGATGGGGCGCTAGTAATAAAATTCAAGACAGCACCTAAATATAAGTTGGATATAGTATATCAATTAGGTGAAGGTGTAACAGTTAATGACTATTCTACTGATCTTACATACGATATAAATAAGGCATATGTTTCGGGTATGTATATCAAGAGCGTGTCAACTAATCCTACTATTATTAATGTGCGTGTATCTCCTGTGATTATTGGTAAATATGATATTACGACTATTGGTTGCAGAGAAGATAGTAATGTGTTGACTATGCTTGATGCTGATATTGAAATGGATTCAGATAAGGTATTAACTATTAAAATTGATAGACATGAGTTTGATATTAATTTTACCGATTACACTGTTGTAGATTTAGAAGGTGGGGTCAATACGGAAACTGGATCTCAGGGTGTAAAGTATGGTGATACTCATAAGATAGAGATTGCTACTGATGATGATCTAAAAGTTTTAAAATTCTTAGAGATTAGTGGTAACGATACTAAGTCAATTAAGATAGATTTTGAAGCTAATAAATATTACTATTTTGATGATTCGACTTGGGTAGAAACGACTATAGATTATATCAATAGAGAAATTGGTTATAGTATTATGCTTGATAATGTTAACAAAAAAGTTAATATTACATATATTGTAAAGAATACAATTGATATCGAGTCTACATATAACGACTATAAGAATATTGATCAGGTAGAAGAATTTTAGAAATAAAAAAGAAACTGTGTTTTAGCGGTTTCTTTTTTTGAGCTAATTATAAAAATTTTAATGTAGAAATTTATTAATTATTTAATGTAGAATTTTATTAAATAAAATGAATTTAATTTAATAAAAAAATAAAAA
>JBKSNA010000001.1:0-2764 GCA_046882085.1 Clostridia bacterium | reverse complement strand
CTATTAACAAATCACACATTCATGTTATAATTATGATAAATATAGGAGAAGTAAAAAAAGGAAAACTATGGTCTATTGAATTAGAATGCACTGGCGATGGTAATCACTGGAAGAACGGCCAAAAAGGAAGTCTTCCTTGTCATAGGTTATTAGAAATAACCGGTAAAGATATTTTCAAGACCGTATCTCATAGTGGTATAGATAATTCTACCACCGAATTCTTTACATTCAAATGTGTTTATTGTAATTGTTTAACAGATATTGATACCAAGTTACTATCGTCAGAAGTAATACAGTATGCACGACACAGAACTGAAGAAGACATTGATCGTGAAGCAAGATATCCAGACAATGATAATACCAATACTTTATAAAAAATTCCCATAAATTATGGGAATTTTTTTACTCTTCTTTTGGTTCACTCTCAGTAGGAGTATCAGCACTTTCCGGATTGGTATCGGTTGATTCTTCGTCTGGAATCTTAAATTCTCTATATAGAGATTCTCCATCACTATGTATCACTCTGATTCGATCTAAGAGTTCATTATAATTAGGTAGTTTATCTAAAGACTCTAATTCAAACCTTTTCAAGAATGTTTCAGTAGTACCGAAAAGAACAGGCTTACCGATAGTATCTTTTCTACCCACTACTTCGATTAGATTGTTGGTCTGCAATAATTGAATAGCGTAATCACTATTGGCACCACGAATATTCTCTATTTCTAATCTAGTGATAGGTTGCTTATAGGCAATAATCGCTACAGTCTCTAGTGCAGTCTTAGTAAGTGATCTTTCTCTAATAGGATTCAATATCTCAGCAATGTCTTCAGCAATGTCTGGATTAGAACATAATTGCACTTTTTTCTTGTATTGAATAATATTTACACCGCTGTCTGCATTATATTTTTCTTTTAATATGTCTAAACACTTATTAAATTCTTTATCATTCATCTCAAATCTAGTCTTAAATTCATCAATGTCTACACCTTCTCCAGACACTAGCAATACACCTTCTATTACTTTTGCTATATCTTTAAGATTCATTTGTAATCTCCTTTCTTCTAATAGTAATGTCTGCATACCTCTCAGCTTGCACTACTTCGATTTTTTGGAACTTCAACAGCTCTAAAATAGCCATGAATACTGTAATGACTTCTAATTTTGAATATGTATCATCGAATAAACTAAAGAAATTAATTTCCTCTGTATCCTTTAATATATTGTTCAAGAAATTAATTTTATCAGCAACAGTCCAACGATCTTTGCTTATCTTCTTTTCTTGTGGCTCTTCTTTTTCTTTAGTGCGCATCAATATAAACGCAAAGGCATCAAGCAACTTATCTAGATTGAATTGATTGAATACTATTCTAGCATCTCCCACAGACTTATCCGGTTGCTTGTAAAATCTATTGATATTCTCTATTCTCTGAAGATCTTGTCCCGCATCTTTGAGTAGTTTATATTCTTCATGATACTGCAATCTTCTCTTTAATTCTAATTCAGGATCTTCTTCGTCCTCATCTACATCTTCTACAGGCAATAGACTTCTAGACTTGATCTCCAATAATATACTAGTAATCTCTAGAAATTCGGTTGCATTATCCATATTTAATTCTTCTAGACTCTCAACATACTTGAGATACTGATCAGTAATATCAGCTAGGCGAATTTCCATAATAGACATATTTTTTTCTTTAATGAGCCTTAGTAATACATCAAGTGGCCCCTCGAACCCCTCTACCTTAAAGGACATTTGAGTGAATAACTCATCGTCCATTTTATCCATATTTTCTTCTATCATAGCACCCCCAGCCATGTTATCGGTGTGTATACAAAATTATAAACAATAGTCAAATAAAAATCTAGCAAATCAATCGGGAACATAACAGAGAATATTCCACTAAATAATAGCAATCCTATTAAAATCAATGATCCATATTTAAGATTGAACTTAATATATTTATTCTCGCCTTTCATAAATGTAGTAATAAATGTAAATCCATCTAATGGATATACTGGTAATAAATTAAATAATACTAATGCGCTATTAATAATCATAAAGTACTGCAAGAATATACTTACATAAAACATCGCCTCACTAACAAATCCAACAGTCGCCCCCAATATAGCATATAAAATCGCGGCCAATAACCCCAATAAGAAGTTAGCTAAAATTCCTGCGATAGATACTATACGTGTACCTGTACGATATTTTTTGAATTTAATAGGATTTATAGGTACAGGTTTAGCCCAACCAACGCCAATTAGTAAAAACCAAAAAAATCCCATTGGATCAATATGTTTTAATGGATTGAGTGTCAGCCTTCCAGCCATTTTAGCAGTATCATCTCCCATCTTATACGCAGCGAATGCGTGAGCAAATTCATGTATAGCAAGAGATACAAAAATAACTACCAGACTGAAAACCATTATTAACACAGCCTGTGGCATAGATAATTCTGTATCAAAAAGTAAATCTAACACTATAATTCTCCTAATATAATTATACCAAAATATAAGCTTTTAATCAACTAAATTCTAATACTAAATCAAAATAATATTATCATATATGTAATATAAACAAAAAAGCATATACACCACATATTGTATATATGCTTAATTTTGCTAATTAATTTTATTGCTCTTCATAGTATTGAGTCTGTTATAAAACGCACTTGCATTTAGTGGATTTTTCTCATTGGTAATCTCAATAATCTCGCTATCTTGATCATCGGTACGAATTATTCCTAATTCTTTGAATACA